>CAJMLC010000028.1 GCA_905214155.1 uncultured bacterium
TTTTATTGCATTGAAAATCTAATTGTCCTTTGTAAGCCGGTTCACCAAATTCAGGACCAGCAGCAGATCATCATCGGTCAAATCTTTTAATCCATAAATCCTATACCATATCTCCGAGATACGGAAATACAGACAGCTCTTTGGTGTCTGTGCTGCGAGTACTTGCCATTGTTATCTTTGTTGGAGGCGCCATCGGCGGCTTTGTTTTAGGAAAGCAGTTTTCCAATATTCAGAATGTGTTTGCCACCAGCTATCGCGACCATGTCGATTTCTGTTGGGGAATTGCCGTTGCGGTCTGGCTCTCTGCCATACTTTCCGGCTCACTTCTGTTTGCACTACGCGAAGTTCTGATGATATTGCAGCTCCATCAAATGCAGAGCTATACAATCGGCGGCAGACGTTATTTTCCGAACAGGTCGCTGTGCGTCACGGTGCGGGTCAAGGTCAGCACCAGCACTTCATCCTCGATATGGTAGATCAGCAGCCAACCGGGAGGACATGACACTCACGGTGTCCGACCCAATTTCCGGTCAGCGCGTGATCCTTGTGCTTTTCGGGGAGCGCTTCACCCATTGCAAGGGCGGCGATCACTTCCTCCAGCAGCTCGATTTTCAGGCCGCGCTTCATCGCCAGCTTGAAATCCTTTTTGAACTGCGTGGTGGGCTTGACGGTGTATTTTGTTTTTCTCATGCTTTCAGGTCTGCAAAGAGTTCATCCAGATCGTTGTATCCTTTCACGGACGGATCTTTTGCAATCCGTTCTGCCTCCAACATGGCGGCAATCGTTTCCTTGTTGGGCTGATTGAGAGAAATGTCAAACGGAATACGGCCCTTGCGGAGTGACTGGCGAACAAAAACATTGAACGCCGTGGACAGGTTCATGCCGAGTTCGCCAAAGAGCGCGTCGGCCTGTGCTTTCAAATCCGAATCCATGCGGATGCTGATATTCGTGGTGGAGCCAGCCATAAAACCATCTCCTTCCTGCTGGTGCGTATAGTATATGCTGTTTGCACGAAAAAATCAATACACTGCACGAAAAATCCAATATAATATACGGGCACTATTTACGTTTTGCGCTGGACTTAGAATCAGGAATACAGCGGGGTGCTTGCTTTTTACATGAAATTTTGTTATGATGTGGGCGAAAACGCGGGAAAAGAGGCAGAGAAATGTACTGCGACTGTCACATCCACATGGCGCTGGACGGCTCCGACTGGAAGGCGGCGCTCGCCCGGCACAAGACCGCGCCGGACGAGGCGTTCATCCGGGCAACGCTGAAAAACTATCAGGCACTCGGCTTCGATTTTCTGAGAGACGGCGGCGACCGCTGGGGCGCGGGGGAATTTGCGGCGAAGATCGCGGCGGAATACGGTATTCGGTACCGGACGCCGTGTTTTCCCATCTATAAAAAAGGCCACTACGGCAGCTTCATCGGGCGCGGGTATGAGACGCTGGACGAGTTCCGCGCGCTGGTGCGCGAGGTCAAGGGGTGCGGCGGGCACTTCATCAAGATCATGATCTCGGGCCTGATGGACTTCAATCACTACGGCGTGCTGACCGATACGCCGATGGCAGCAAGCGAGATCGCGGCGCTGGCAGACATTGCACATGAAGCGGGGTTCGCCGTGATGGCGCATGCGAACGGGGACGCAGCGGTCTCTGCGGCCATTGCTGCGGGGATCGACTCGGTGGAGCATGGGGCGTATCTCACAGAGGAGACACTGCACCAGCTCGCAGAGAGCCGGACGGTCTGGGTTCCAACACTGGCGACGATCGGCAATCTGATCGGTGAAGGGCGGTTCCCGGACGAGGCCGTGCAGCCTCTGCTGGCCTATCAGGAGAAGGCCGTGGCGAAGGCGACGTCGCTGGGCGCGTTCATCGCGCCGGGGAGCGACGCGGGGGCCTGGGCCGTGCCGCACGGCAAAGGCGGACTGGACGAACAGCACTGGCTGCGTGAGGCCCTCGGTGAAGATGCCGTTGAAACCCTCAAACGCGGCGCGGCGGAGATCAAGCGAAGATTCTGAAAGAAGGTGCGCCATGGGCGGCAAGAAAACGAAAACGACAAAGAAGAAGATCGTCTCTGCCGCGTGGCGGCTGTTCTACGAGCAGGGGTATGACAACACGACGGTGGACGACATCGTGGAGGAATCGGGGACGTCAAAGGGGTCGTTCTACCACTATTTTGACGGGAAGGATGCGCTGCTGAGTTCACTGTCGATCCTGTTCGACGAGAAGTATGAGGAGCTCTGGCCCGGCATCCCGGTGGAGATGGACAGTTTGGAGAAGCTGGCGTATCTGACGCGGGAGCTGTTCGGCTTCATTGAGGACACGGTCTCGCTGGAACTGCTGGCGCGGCTGTTTTCCTCGCAGCTCATCACGAAGGGCGAGCGGCACCTGCTCGACCACAGCCGGGTCTATTACCGCGTGCTGCGGACGATCCTCGCCGAGGGGCAGCAGCGCGGACAGATCCGCGGCGACGTGACAGTGAACGAGCTGTCGAAGCTCTATGCGCTGCTCGAGCGCGGGCTGATGTACGACTGGTGCATCTGCAACGGCGACTATTCGCTGAAATCCTACGCCGAGCGCACGATGCCGATGCTGCTCGCGGCCTTTCAGAAAAAATAAATCTTTTCTGTCTGAAAATCGTGCTGAGAAAAGTACGGAATTTGTACGGTAAAGTTTTCGATCAGATATAATGGAATTTTAACAAAATGCAGAACGGAGTATAGACTATGGTCTATACTCCGTTCTGCATTGCAGTCTATTTTTCGTTGTGCTATCATATCGCCAGAATTTTTTGGGAGTGTATCACATCATGAACAACGGCGAAGTATTGGCATTTGTATTGTATTTCATCCTGATGCTTGGCATCGGCGTCTTTTTCTTCTTCAAAGAGCGCGGCGCGGGCGAAAAGGAATATTTCCTCGGCGGGCGCAGCATGGGCCCGTGGGTCACGGCGATGAGCGCGCAGGCGTCCGACATGTCGGCGTGGCTGCTGATGGGCCTGCCGGGCAGCATCCTGGCCTTCGGCTTTGGCCAGATCTGGATCGGCATCGGCCTCGCCATCGGCACGGCCCTGAACTGGATCCTGGTCGCGCGGCGGCTGCGCTGCTTCTCCGAGGCGGCGAAGGACTCCATCACGCTGCCGCAGTATCTCTCGAACCGTTTTGCGACGAAGAGCCTTGCCTTGCAGATCATCTGCGCGGTCATCTTCCTCGTGTGCTTCACGATCTATGTGGCGTCGGCGTTCGTCTCCGGCGCGACGGTGTTCACGACGGTCTTCCCGAGCCTGTCGAACCAGACGGCGATGTTGATCTTCGCGGCCATCATGATCCTCTACACGTTCCTCGGCGGCTTCAAGGCCGTGTGCTGGACGGACTTTTTCCAGGGGCTGCTGATGCTGGTGGCCGTGCTGGCGATCCCGATCATGATCGTGGCGACGGAGCAGCTGGACACCGGCCTGCTCTCGAAGGTCATCGTCGGCAATGACGGCACGGAATATGCCTTCGGCAGCAGCCTGTTCACGGCCAGCTGGAAGGACATCGCCTCCGGCCTCGCGTGGGGGCTCGGCTACTTCGGTATGCCGCACATCATCGTGCGCTTTATGTCGATCGAGAAGGCATCGATGGTGAAAAAGAGCGCGACGGTCGCCATCATTTGGGTTATCCTGTCGCTCGGCTCCGTGTGCCTGATCGCGTATTTCGGACGGATGTTGGTGGCGGAGGAGCTGCTGGCGAATGGGATGCAGAAGACCATCTTCATCACACTGGCGCGGCGGCTGTTCCCGGCGTTCATCGCGGGCGTGCTGCTCGCGGCGATCATGGCGGCATCCATGTCCACGGCGGACAGCCAGCTGCTGGTCGCGTCCAGCTCATTCACGTCGGACATCTACAAGCCCGCGTTCCGCAAGAACGCCTCGGACAAGGAGATCCTGTGGGTCGGGCGTGTGGTCGTGCTGGTGGTCGCGGTGGTGGCCTACATCATTGCTTCGAACCGCGGCGAGGGCGCACAGGCCATCATGAACATGGTGGAGAACGCATGGGGCGGCTTCGGCTCGGCGTTCGGCCCGGTGGTGCTGCTGTCGCTGTTCTGGCGGCGTTTCACGTACCGCGGCGCGATCGCGGGTGTGGTCGGCGGCGCGCTGGTCGATGTGCTGTGGTACAGCTTCCTGTCGGCCTCGACGGGCATCTACGAGCTGCTGCCCGGCTTCATCGCAGGCATGCTCTGCGCGGTGATCGCGACGCTGCTCGACAAGGCCCCGGCCAAGGATGTCACCGACATCTACGACAAGGCTACGGCGCTGCTGAAAGAAGACTGAAAGAGAATTGAAAGAAATACGCCCCCCGGCCTGCATCGCGGGCCGGGGGTTTGCTGTGTTCTGGAATTTTGTTGTAGGGGCAAAAGGCTCTGTTTGCCCAATCCTCGCCGCAGCGGAAAAGGCCCCTTTTAAGTAGAGGGGGCCATTGGATACCGTTTGATCAGGCGCGGGTACGGCGGAGGGCAAACGTCACGGCGAAGAAGAGCGCGAGCAGCAGCGCGATCGTCGCGCCCGCTGAACAGCCAAGGTAATAGGCGAGGATCAATCCCGCGACCGAGGCAACGAGCGCGCCGAGCACGGAAAACAGGTGATACTGCCGGACATTTTTCGCGACGTTGCGCGCCGAGGCCGCCGGGAGGACGAGCAGCGAGTTGATGACCATGAGACCCACCCAGCTCATCGCGAGCGTGACGACGACGGCAATGACGACCGTGAAAAGCGTCTCGTTCCGCGCGGTCTTCACGCCGCGCGAGGAGGCCAGCTGTGGATGGATGGCCGTCAGGATCAGCTGATTGGAGCAGAGCACCCAGAGGGCTGCGACCGCCAGCAGCACGAGCGCGAGCGCGCCGATCTCGCCGGGCGTGACGGAGAGAATGTCGCCGATCAGGTATTTATTGAATTTGGTAAAGCTCCCGCCGCCCATCGTGGCGATGAAGATGCCGAGGGCGACCGCCGTCGACGAAAAGACGCCGATGATCGTGTCCGCCGACTGGCTCGACCGGCTGCGCACGAACGAGAACAGCAGCGCGAACGCCACCGCCAGCCCGACAGCCCACCAGATCGGCAGCGCCGCGCCGCAGAGCACGCCGATGGCAATGCCTGTGAAGCCGGAATGGCCGAGCGCGTCGGAGAAAAAGCTCATCTTGCCCGTGACGATCATCGTGGAGAGCAGGCCGAAGAGCGGCGCCATGACGATGACGGCGAGCAGCGCGTTTTTCATGAAATTCATCGACAAGAACTCTGCGCCGAGCGCGTCGCAGAGGGCATACCAGAGGGTCATTCCGCGCCACCTCCCATGTGGAACGCGCGGGCGAACTCGTCCGAGTTCAGTACGTCCAGCGGAGTTCCTTTCTTGATGAGCTTTCCGCCCGCGAGCAGCACGACCCGGTCGCAATAGCGCGGCAGCATCGAAAAATCGTGCGTGGTCATGAGAATGGAGAGGTCGTATTTTTTGCGGATCTCGTCAAGCATCTGCATCAGCAGCTCCATGCCCTCGACGTCGACGCCGGAGAGCGGCTCGTCCAGGATCAGGATGTTCGGCATCGGCTCGAGCGCGAGGGCGAGCAGCACGCGCTGCAGCTCGCCGCCGGAGAGCGTGCCGACGCGCTTGTCGATCAGGCCCTCGCCGTGGACGCGCGTGAGACATTCGGCCACTTTTTCGCGCATTGCGCGCGTCGGGCGCAAAAACGCCGGGCGCTTGAAGATGCAGCAGGTGAAAAGGTCCATGACGCTGACGGCGTCGGCCGGGTCAAACGTGGGGCTCTGCGGGACGTAGCCGATGCGGAGCTTTTCCTCGCGGCCGTCGGCGGCGTGGAACGTGATCTTGCCTTCATATTCCCGCTGGCCGAGGATGGCGCGGATGAGCGTGGATTTGCCCGCGCCGTTCGGGCCGATGAGGGCGACCATCTGACCGCAGTGCATGTGCAGGTTGACGTCGTCCAGCGCGGCCTCGCAGCCGAAGCGGACGGAGAGATGTTCGATTTTCAGGCAGCAGGCGTGTTCACAGTCGCCGCCGTTCGGGTGTTTGAATGGTATCATCCCAATGCTTCCTTTATGGTGTCGATATTCTGGGTCATGGCGGAGAGGTAGTTGACGCTGCTGATGGCAGTGTCGAGCGAGAAGACGGCGCAGCCCGTCTCACGCGCGACAAGCTCCGCGGCGTCTGCCGTGCCGTTGATCTCGGTGAAAACGGCGGGGATGCCCTGATCTTGCAGGAGGGAAATGATCTCCTCGAGCTCGCGGGCGGAGGGCTCGCTTCCTGCTTCAATTTCCATGGAGGCGGCAATTTCAAGGCCGAAGGCCTGCGCGAAGTAGGCGAAGCCGTCGTGGAAGGTGACGAGCCTGCGGCAGGAGAGATCGGCAAGATGCTGCTCGCCGTAGGACTGCAGCTCGTCCAGTTTTTCGCACCAGATGTCCGCGTTTTCCGCGAACAGGGCGGCGTGCTGCGGGTATTCCGCGGCGAGGGCGGCCTCGACAGTGCGGGTCATGGCGATCATGTTCTCCGGCGCGAGCCAGGTGTGCGGGTCGGATTCGCCCTCCTCGCCGGGCAGGAGCGCCAGACCTTCAGAAGCGTCGATGACGGCGCGGGAGGTGAGGACGTCGGCCATGAATTCTTCGAGGCCCGCGCCACTGATGACGATGTGCTTCGCCTGCTCGACGGCGCGCATCTGGTCGACAGAGAGGGCATAGTCGTGGACGCAGGAGACGGGCTCGGAAATGAGCGTCGCGACCGTCAGGCCGCTCCCGGCGGTGACGGCCCCCACGACCTGGGCCAGCGGCGCGGTCGTGGCGAGGATGTCGGCAGAGGGGGCGTTGGTCTGCGCGGCGCAGCCGGAAAGCAGCAGCGCCAGCGCCAGAAGGATGGCAAAAATCCGTTGTTTCATTTGAAAAGCTCCATATATCATGTTCTTCCTTCATTATACTAAGGCTGTCAAGCGGTCATAGTTTTTCCGGTTTTGCAGATACTACCGGGGAAAGGATGGATGACACGATGGAGTTTATGGACACGAAGACCTGTCAGAATCTGGCCCGATCGTTCGCCGGGGAATCACAGGCGCGCACGCGTTACGCCCTCTACGCCGCGACGGCGCGGACAGAAGGATGGGAGTATCTGGCGCGCATCTTTGACCAGACGGCGGCCAATGAACTGGCCCATGCGGAGCAGTTTCTGGAGAAGCTGCAGCAGCACGGGAAGCAGCCGATTGAGAATATCGACGTTGCAGCGGGGTATCCCTACACGCACGGCGTGACGATGGAGAACCTCTACGAGGCCGCGCACAGCGAGGAACAGGAATTTTTAGAGGTCTATCCGGCGTTCGCCGCGGCGGCCAGAGAGGAAGGGTTCCCGGACGTTGCGGCGCTCTGGGAGCAGATCGCGCGGATCGAGGGCCTGCACCGCGACGTGTTCCGCGAGGCGTACAGCCAGATGCAGACCGGCACACTCTATAAAAAGGGCAAGCCCATCGTCTGGCGCTGTGCGAACTGCGGCCATATCGTGCTGGCCGAGGAGGCATGGAAGGTCTGCCCGGTGTGCAAAAAGCCGCAGGGCTGGGTCATCGGGGATCTCCCGGAGCGGAAGCTGCCAGAGAGCTGAGGGCTTTTTGAAACCGTTCTTTTCTTTCTCTGCCAGAAAGAAAAGAACGGTTTCAATCTTCCAAGAAAAGAAAGAGGGCCAGTGCATACCGTTGTCCTGAATTTGACTCAGAAGATCTCAGCCATCAGCCGTCCGTTGCGTTCGTCCCTACCACCCGAAAGGTCTCTGCGCTCTGCGCATCACCTTTCGGCAGAGCTACACAGCAAAACCGACGTTTGCGGGCGGACAGAGTCGTCCGCCCCTACAAACCGTATCCGCAAAATGATGCCTGACCGCCATCATCAAGATAGCGTGCGGCGCGTAGTTGCCTACGGAAAGGTGACTTGGGGCGGGCAAATATGACCGGGCAACTGAGCTGTCACATGATGGCGGCACGGGATGCACTTCCGGTTTTGAAGATTCTCTTTCTTTTCTTCACCGGGCGCGGCGATTCTTTTCTTTCTCAAAGAAGAGAAAGAAAAGAACGGGGGCGCAAAAACACCGGGTGGCCATTGGTCGCCACTACAGGGGACGAGAGACGCTCTAGCGCGGTTGAATGACCGATTCGCCGTTGAGGCGGAGGTATTCGCCGCGGACATAGCCGAAGGTGCCGTCGTACTCGACGACGTACCAGTTGTCATATTCGCCCCAGACGGTGACCGTCTCGCCGTTTGGAATTTGCAGATACACCGGCGCGTCGTAGCTCGGCGCGGCGCGCAGATTGAGCGCACCGGAGGTCAGGACGACCGTGCCCTCCTGCCGCTCCGTGGGCTGGAGGAAGGGGAGACCGAAGTATTCGCAGACCGACTCGACGAGTGCTGCGGCGATCGGCTCGACATTGCCGGTGATCCACGCCTCGTCTTCGAGGTTGTCGTGGTAGCCGAGCTCCGCCAGCACGGCGGGTGCGCGGGTCCGGCGGACCTCGCCGATGGCGACGGTGGAAAGCGCGCGGACTTTCTCGGGCAGGGGATAGATGGGGCGGAGGTTGTCGACGATGATGTTCGCCATGCGCAGTCCCGCTTCACTCATCGGGCTATAGTAGATGTCGACGCCGCGGGCCGTCCCGGCAGAGGCCTCGGGCATGGCGTTGGAGTGCAGGGCGAGATGGAAATCATACTGCCCGGCGTTGGAATCGCGGATGGACTGCGCGGCGCTGCCTGCGGGGTTGTTGCGGGTGAAGTTGACGCCGGAGGCGCGCAAGTACGGCTCCATCTCGTCTGCGATGCGGTTCATCCAATACTGCTCGTTGCCGGTGGTGACGTAGGGGTTGAAATCCTGCGTGGAGGGACTGAGAAAGAGAAATGGCATAAATTTCACGCTCCTTTTTCGTTTCAGACTATGCAGAAGGCCACTTTTTTGTTTACATGGGGCCGCGGGTGTGATACGATAGACGCTGAACGACAGAGGGAGAATGAATATGCAGTACATCATTCTGGATATGGAATGGAATCAGGCGTGGCCGGGTTCCAGCGCGGCACGGCAGCCGCTGCCGAGCCCGATGCGCGGCGAGATCGTGCAGATCGGCGCGGTGCGCATGAGCGAGGCCCAGGAGGTCGGCGATGAGTTTCAGGTGCTGATCCGGCCGAAATACTTCAAAAAAATGAACAGCAAGGTGGCGAAGCTCACCGGCATTCGCGACAGCGTCCTGCGCGAGCGCGGCGTCCCGTTCGCCGAGGCGATCGAGCGGTTCCGCGCGTGGTGCGGCGAGGACATCGTCATCCTGACGTGGGGCTTTGACGACATCGCGGTGCTCCGGGAGAATCTGGCCGTGCACGGCATGGAGGCCGATTGGGCGAGCCGGTGGTACAACGCGCAGCTCATTTTCAATGCGCAGACCGACGGCTCGAGCAACCAGAAGGCGCTGAAAACGGCGCTGGAGATCATGGAGATCGAGCCGAGCCGGCCCGCGCATGATGCGCTGGGCGACGCGTACCACACGGCGTTGATCTGCGCGCGCCTGAAGCTCGCGGAGGGCATTGCGGTGTATGAGCAGTCGCTGCGCGACCATGAGAACGGCTTCCACGGCGCGGAGCTGCCGGGGTGTCTGGCCCGGAGCGTCCACAAGGGTTATGAGAACCGGACGCAACTGCTCGGCGCGATGAGCGGCGCGGAAAACGTCTGCCCGGTCTGCGGCGGGCCGATGCGGGCCGGGAAGTGGTATGCCCAGCCAGGACGGCGGTATTTTACGATGGCCTCCTGCCCGGAGGACGGCGAGTTTTATCTGCGTGTGCGCATCGTTCCGAGCGAGGACGGACAGCTCCGCGCGAACCGGCTGGTCTATGAGCCGAGCGAAGAGCTGAACGCCGTGTATGAAAAGCTGGCCAGCGCGCCGAAGCGCCGCCGTCCGCGGCGGCGGAAGCGCAGCGCCGCAAAACAGACGGAAACATAAAAAGACCCCGCGTCCATCATAGATGGACGCGGGGTTTTTCGCTGTCAGGCTTGTCCGAAGAGGATGAGGGAGAAATAGCGGATCTTGCCGTCGTTTTCCCAGCATTTCATGTGGACGGCATCGGCCATCTTCTGCGCGTCGACACAGTAGGCCGACATGCAGGAGGCGGTCTTCCACGGGCCTGCGCCCATCATCAGAAGATCGGTCTGGCCATCGGCACGCATCTGGTCCATGAGCTGTTCGGTGAGGATGTTCTGCGCGCGTTTGGCGGCCTTCTGCTCGGCCTTGTCGGTGTAGCAGTTCGGCGTCGTCTCGATCGTGAGGACGAGCGCCGTCTGATAGCGGCGCATGTTGGCCGTCATCTCCTCGACGGTGCCGCTCATCGGCGGACAGACGGGGAGGACGTCATAGTTGCCGCAGAGATTTTCTTCGCAGAAGCAGCGGTAGGCCGGGACGACGACCAGATCGGCCACGGGCAGCAGCGCCGCGTCTGTGAAGCCGAAATCTTTGGCCAACTGGACATAATCTTGCATGTTATCACTCCGTGTTCAAATATTAGCCCTTGGCGGGCTTTGCGGCGATCTCGCCGGCGAGATCCTTCACAACTTCGCCTGCGATGATCAGGCCGACAACGGGTGGGACGAAGGCGGTCGAGCCCGGAATGTCGCGGCGGTCGGTGCATTTGCGGGCCGTGCCGGGCGGGCAGATGCAGTGATTGCGGCAGCTGATGGCCGCGTCCTCCACGGGGCGGAGCGGCTTTTCCTGCGAGTAGACGACCTTGAGCTTCCGGATGCCGCGCTTCCGGCACTGGACGCGCATCACGCGCGCCAGAGGGCAGACGGATGTCTCATAGATATCGGCCACGCGGAAGGCTGTGGGATCGACCTTGTTGCCTGCGCCCATGGCGCAGATGATGGGCGTTCCGGCAGCCTTCGCCTGCTCGATAAGAGCGAGCTTGCCGGAGACGGTGTCGATCGCGTCGACGACGTAGTCGTATTGCGTGAAGTCGAATTGGTCCTTCGTTTCCGGCAGGTAGAAGCATTTGCGGGTCGTGACAGTGCAGTTCGGGTTGATGGCGTGGACGCGCTCCGCCGCAACGTCGACCTTGTACTGGCCGACGGTGGTGCGGAGGGCGAGAAGCTGGCGGTTGATGTTCGTGAGGCAGACGCGGTCGTCATCGATGAGATCGAGCGCGCCGACGCCCGAACGGGCCAGCGCCTCGACCGTGTAGCCGCCGACGCCGCCGATGCCGAACACCGCCACGCGGCATCCGGCGAGTTTCTCCATGGCGTCATGGCCAAGGAGCAATTCGGTTCTGGAAAATTGATTCAGCATACGATCATCCTAAATGACATAGTTGTCGGCCAGAGGCACGTCCATCAGGTCGGCCAGCGTGATGCCGGAGAAATAGTCCTCGGTCAGCTTGTAAAAGCCCTGCCAGACCGGCAGCGTGCGGCACTCGGCCGCGCGCGAGCAGGGCGCGGCATTCGGCTGCAGGCAGGCCACGGGCGCGAGATCGCCCTCTGCGATGCAGAGAATCTCCCAGAGGGTATAATCCTCCGGCGGGCGCGTCAGGCGGTAGCCGCCGCCGATGCCGTGTGTGCTGGCGATGAGTCCCGCGTTTTTCAGCGGGGGCAGGATGCGCTCGATGTATTTCAGCGAGATCTCCTGCCGCGCGGCGACCTCCTTCATCGGCGTGTAGCCGCCGCTGCTGCCGTGCTCCGCCAGATCAAGAAGGATCCGGATGGAGTAGCGGCCCTTGGTGGAAATCATGATATTCCCTCCTGATGTCCGCTGCCTGGTTCGCTGCGGACGATTATTTCAATCGCTTGTCACACTTGGCGACAAGCTTGGTGCCGATGGATTGGAAGATTTGCACCAGCAGAATCAAAAATACCACGGCAAAGGCCATTACAAGATATTGATACCGGTAATAGCCATAGTTGATGGCAATCTTGCCGAGACCGCCGCCGCCGATGATGCCGCTCATGGCGGAATAGCCGAGGATGGTGGTGACGGCGATGGTGGCGTTGGAGATGAGGGACGGGACGCTCTCGGGCAGCATGACGCGGCAGACGATCTGCATCGGGGAGGCGCCCATGCTCTGCGCGGTCTCGATGATGTTGGGGTTCAGCTCGCGCAGGCTGGACTCGACCAGGCGCGCGATGAACGGGAACGAAGCGATCACGAGCGGGACAACGGTCGCGGGCGTGCCGACGACGGTGCCGACGATGAGGCGCGTGAGCGGGAAGACGAGGATCATCAGGATCAGGAAGGGGATGGAGCGGAGCAGGTTGATGATCACGTTCAAAACGCTCAAAATCCACTGCGGGATGCGCAGGATGCGGTTATGTTCGCCCGCGACGAGCAGCACGCCGAGCGGCAGGCCGATCACCACGGCGAAGAACGTGGAGAGGATCGTGACATAGACCGTCTCCCAGATCGCGAGCGGGAACTGATGGATCAGAATGTCGACCGCCTTGAGGAACTCTTCCGACTGGAAATACTCAAACATGGCCGTCCACCTCCTCTACAAAAATGTCCGGGATGCTACGCAGATAGTCCATGGCGCGCTGCAATTCCGTGTCGCCGCCGGGGATGCCGAGCAGCATGTTGCCGTAGGCCTTCTCGCCGATGCCCTTGGTGGAGGCGCCGAGGATGCTGGCCGTGATGCCGCGATCCAGCGCCATCTGGGCGATGAGGGGCGTCTTGGTGGCCTTGGCCCCGTTGAAAACGACGCGGAGCATCCGGCCCTCGTCGAATTTGACGACCGGCTGCTCATAGCCCTCGGGATAGACGAGGCGCTTGGCCGCCTGCGACTGCGGCGCGGCGAAGACCTCGCTGACCTTGCCCTCTTCGGCGACCTCGCCGCCGTCGAGAATGGCAACGCGCGTACAGATCTGCTCGACGACGCTCATCTGGTGCGTGATGACGATGACCGTGATGCCGAGACGGTCGTGGATGTCGCGGATGAGGCCGAGGATGGACTGGGTGCTCTGCGGGTCGAGCGCGCTGGTGGCCTCGTCGCAGAGGAGGATCTTCGGCTTCGTGGCGAGCGCGCGGGCGATGGCCACGCGCTGCTGCTGGCCGCCGGAGAGCTGCGAGGGATAGTTTTTCAGCTTGTCGCCGAGGCCCACGAGCTCAAGCAGCTCGGCTGCGCGCTTCATTGCGTCGCCGCGCTTCATGCCCGCCAGCTCCAGCGGGAAGGCGACGTTGCGCTGGCACGTGCGCTGCATGAGCAGGTTGAAGCCCTGGAAGATCATGGTGATGTCGCGCCGGGCCGCGCGGAGCTCGGCCTCGCTGAGGGCCGCCATGTCGCGGCCGTCGATGACGATCTTGCCGCTGGTGGGCCGCTCGAGCATGTTGATGCTGCGGACGAGCGTGCTCTTGCCCGCGCCGCTCATGCCGATGATGCCGTAGATCTCGCCGTCCGGGATGGTCAGCGACACATCTTTCAGCGCCTCCGTGGTCCCGCCGGCCGTGGTAAACGTCTTGGTCAGGTGTTGTATCTCGATCATCTTTTTCCTCCGACAAACAGGAATAACGCTGTCAGCATTTCGCCGTCAGCGTTATTCCCGTAGATTCTTCTTACTTGTTCAGCGCATCCAGGCTGGTCTGCTTGCCGCCGTAGAGGCCCATCGGCTCCACGTGGACGACCAGAACGGAGACGAGGTGCGTGCCGTTCTCGGCGTTGAAGTCCTCCAGATACGGAACGTGCTGGAAGTAGTTGGCGTCGATCTCGCCGCTCTCCACGACGTTGTTCGGCTGGACGTAGTCGGTGAACTCCTTGATGTCGAGGGTGATGTCCTTCGCGGCCAGGATCTCCTTGGCGACGGAGAGGACCTCGGCGTGCGGGGTGGGCGTGGCAGCGACGGTGATGGTCTCGCCGGCGAGGGCGTCGTAGTCGACGGAGTCGTCATAGCCATTGCCCGGGTTCTCCACGACGCTGATGACAGCGCCGCCATAGTTCTCGGCGATGTAGTCGGCGACCTGCTGGCTGGCGACGGCGGCCTTGAGGGCCTTGATCTTGTCGGTCTCTTCGTTGCCTTCCTTCACGACGAGGACGTTGCCGTAGGCAGAGGCGGAGCCTTCAATGAGCAGGGAATCGGTCGTCGGGTTCAGACCGGCGGGGATCGCGTAGTTGGAGTTGATGATGGCGTAGTCGACGTCCTTCAGAACGTTCGGGACCTGCGCGGCCTCGACCTCGTTGAAGGTGATATTCTTCGGGTTCTCGGCGATGTCATTGATGGTGGCGGTGATGCCGGCGCCGTCTTTCAGCTTGATGTAGCCGTTGTCCTGGAGCAGGAGCAGCGCGCGGGCTTCGTTCGTCGCGTCGTTCGGGACGGCGATGGTAATGCCGGAGGATTTGCTGCCGCAGGCGGTCAGCGCGGTAAGCAGAAGAACAGTCACAACGAGCAGTGCAAGGATCTTTTTCATGATAGTCAAACCTTTCTTTGTTTCGATTTATTTATGATGATGTATCAGAAGTCCGGATCGATCGCGGCGACACATTCGCCCGCCCTTCAGATTTGCCCGGACGAGGGCTTCATAGTGCAGCATGGAGAACCTCCTCAAAAAAATAACCGGAAAGCCCCGATGGAGCCTCCCGGTGAAACGCTCTTTTCGTGGCCGCGGCAGGCGGTCAGTCAGCAATTTCCGGAGAACGCATCGGATCGGACACAGCAAAGCACATGCACATGCGGCGCATGTCCATCGGCATCATCATAATGGCACAGAAACGAGTCATTTGGCGTTCTCCCTTCCTCAAACCTCTACCTGTTCGGTAGGTTGGTCATATCATAGCGCCAGGAGGGCGATTTGTCAAGTGCTTTTTTCGCTGGAACGGGAAAATTTTGTTTTTTTGCGGAAATTGAAAATAGTGCTTGACAAATCGGCCGCTTGCCACTATAATGACTCCTGCAAACCGCGTTGGACAGTTAGCTCAGCTGGTATGAGCACATGCTTGACGTGCATGGGGTCACAGGTTCGAGTCCTGTACTGTCCACCATACCGCACTTCTTCGGAAGTGCGGTTTTTCTTTGCTTAAAAGCAGCCATTTAACAAGATTCAATCTACTTTCCTGAACCTTTTTCATAATTTTGATTGAACTCTAAAACACGTTTTTAACATCTTTGATGCATCTTTTTTGCCGAAAATACGACAGTGGCACGCTTCCAATGTGGCACCTATGTGGCACCTGTTTTCAGCCAAATGCGGCGCAGACCTTTTGCGCGGTGCTTTGCTGGCGCGATTCGTGCTGATAATGCGTATAAACGCGCAGCGTCA
>CAJMLC010000029.1 GCA_905214155.1 uncultured bacterium
CGGGGTCGTTCTTCGTCTCGCCCTTTTCAAAGCGGGTGTTCTCAAGCAGCATGACTTCGCCGTCCTTCAGGGACGCGGCGAGGGACTGTGCGCTCGGCCCGACGACGTCTTCCGCCATCTTGACCGGCTGGCCGAGCAGCTCGGACAGCCGGGCCGCGACGACCTTGAGGCTCAGCTCCGGCTTGACCTCGCCCTTCGGCTTGCCCATGTGGGAGCAGAGGATGACCTTCGCGCCGTGCTTGACGAGATATTCGATCGTCGGCAGCGCGGCGACGATGCGCTTGTCGCTGGTGATGACGCCGCCCTTGGTGGGCACGTTGAAGTCGCAGCGGCAAAGGACGCGCTTGCCCTGTACGTCGATGTCTTCTACCGATTTTTTGTTGTAATTCATACTGGTTCCTCCTTCATATCCTGACGCGGATCGCTCCGCTCACGTTCCAAATCGGGGGGTATCTGAAAACTGAAAATGTGGTCGGCGGCGAGGAATTTTCGTGTTGGGCAAGCCATTTTTTCGCAGGAATACTTTGTGTATTTCAAGGGAAAATGGCGCAGCACAGCGCGAAAAGGCCCGCTGTCCGGGCGTGTTGGCAGTTTTCAGTTACACCCTCTACCAGTTTGTCATTTTTCCTTGTCCCAGCAGGTGCGGGAAGGACTGCTGCCGCAGCGCCTCGAAGACGCCGACGGCGACGCTGTTGCTGAGGTTGAGGCTCCGCGCCTCGGCGCGGATGGGGATGCGGACACATTCGTCATAATGCGCGGCGAGCAGGTCTTCGGGCAGGCCCTTCGTCTCCTTGCCGAACATCAGATAGCAGCCGTCCGGATAGTCCGCCTCGTCATACTGCCGCGGCGCCTTTGTGGAAAAGAGGCGGAGGCAGCGGACGTCGTTTTTCGCGAAAAAGTCGTCGAGGTTTTCATAGACGCGCACGTCGACGAGGTGCCAGTAGTCCAGCCCCGCGCGCTTGACCGCCTTGTCCGAAATATCAAAGCCGAGCGGACGGATCAGATGCAGGACGCTGCCGGTGGCGGCGCAGGTACGGGCGATGTTGCCCGTGTTGGCCGGGATCTCCGGCTCGTGCAATACAACATGCAGCATGGTGTTTCTCCCTGAGCGACAAATCGATACCCAAACACAAACTAGAGCTATTCTATGACAGAATTCCGGAAATTTCAACTGTTTTTCGGAAAAAAGTGAAATTTTAAGGCACAAAATTCGCAGCTGTCCCCTGCCGTGCTTTTAGTCGATTTGCCAATCGATCTCCGCTTCGCCGTTTTCGCAGAGGAAGGCGTTGATTCTGGAAAACGGGCGGCTGCCGAAAAAGCCGCGGTAGCTGCTGAGCGGGCTCGGGTGCGCACTCTGCAAAATCAGGCGCGGCGCGGCGCCGCCCTCCAGCAGCGGGGCCTTTTTCTGCGCCTGTCCGCCCCAGAGGACGAAGGCCACGGGCTGCGGGAGCGCAGCACACGCAGCGAGCACCGCGTCGGTGAACCGCTGCCAGCCAAAATTTTTATGGCTGTTGGCCCGCCCGCTCTCAACGGTGAGCACCGTGTTCAGCAGCAGCACGCCCTGCCGGGCCCACGCCGTGAGGTCGCCGTCTTTCGCTGGGGCGATACCCACGTCAGATTCCAGCTCCTGATAGATGTTCCGCAGCGACGGCGGCAGCTTCACACCGCGGCGCACGGAAAACGCGAGGCCGTGCGCCTGACCGGGCTCGTGATACGGGTCCTGCCCCAAAATGACCACGCGCACCGCCTCCGGCGGCGTGAGCGCGAAGGCGTTGAAGAGATCTTCGCGCGGCGGGAAGACGGCCTGCGTCCCGTAGGCCGCGTCCACCCGCTCTGCCAGGGCGGCAAAATACGGCTTTTTCAATTCTTCTGCCAGCAGCGGC
Organism: uncultured bacterium; assembly: GCA_905214155.1. GTDB lineage: Bacteria > Bacillota > Clostridia > Oscillospirales > Oscillospiraceae > CAG-170. The sequence continues at coordinate 1,884 of CAJMLC010000029.1, forward strand.
CGCCAGGCGTTCAACTTTTCAAGCTCCATATCTTCGCTCCCACTCAGTTTTCCCCAACTTTACCACACAATTCATTGGAATACAAGACCCTTTCTCCGCATAGCCTCGAGCGGAGGTGATTTTTTTGCAGATCCATGTGGTCTCATCCGGCGAAACGCTGTTTTCCATCGCGCAGCGATATGATGCCCCGGCGGGGATCCTTGCGCGGTACAACGGGCTGGCGGAGCCGTACCGGCTGGCCGTCGGACAGAGTCTTCTGATCCTGCGCCCGACGGGCCTTGTGACTGTGCGCGCGGGCGACACGCTCTCGTCCCTTGCGCGGCAGAGCGGGCAGTCCGTCCGCAGCCTGCTGCGGCTGAACCCGAATCTGACGCGGCAGACCGCGATCTATCCGGGCCAGATCGTCGTGACCGCGATCGAGGACGCGCCGGAGCGGGAAGCGGTGGTCTTCGGGTATGCGTATCCTTATGTGTCGCCGTCGGTTTTGGCAGGTATTCTGCCGTATGCGGGCGGGTTGGCCCCGTTTACGTATGGGTTTACGGAAGATGGAACGCTGGTTCCCCTTGACGATACCGCGCTGCTGGCCCAGGCGGCGGAGATCGGAACGGCGGGCGTGATGCACCTGTCCACGCTGACAAAGCGCGGGACGTTCTCCGCCGAGCGGGCGGCGGCGCTGCTGGAAAACGAGGCAGCGCAGGAAACCTTGATCGCAAACGTGGTCACGAATATGGCCGCGCGCGGCTATCAGGCATTGGACGTCGATTTTGAGTATCTTGGCGCGCCTCTTGCGGCAGCGTATGCCGCGTTTCTGGGGAAGCTCCGCGCGGCGGTGAACGTCAACGGCTGGCCGCTGCTCGCGGCGCTGGCCCCGAAGACGTCACGCGAGCAGGCCGGAACGCTCTACGAGGGCCACGACTATGCCGCCGTGGCCGCGAATACCGACGCCACACTCCTGATGACGTATGAATGGGGCTACACCTATGGGCCGCCGATGGCGGTCGCGCCGCTGCCATCGGTACGGCGGGTCGTCGAATTTGCACTGACCGAGATGCCGCCGGAGAAGATCTTCCTCGGCTTTCCGAACTACGCCTACGACTGGACGCTCCCCTACGCGCCGGGGACGACGCGCGCGCAGTCGATCGGGAACGAGGCCGCCGTGCAGCTGGCGGCGAACGTGGGTGCGGAGATCCGCTTCGACGAACAGGCGCAGACGCCGTGGTTCGCGTATACGGACGGCGAAAGCCGGGCGCATGAGGTCTGGTTCGAGGATGCGCGGAGCAGTCTTGCAAAATACCGGCTCGTGGCGGAATACGGCCTGTGCGGCATCGGCTATTGGAACTTTATGCGGCCGTTCACGGCGGGCTTCGCGCTGCTGAACGCGATGTTCCGGCTGGGCTCATAAGGCAGAGACAAAGTGCGGCGGAGGCATTGCAATTTTGGGGCTTGGCTGATATAATATAGTGTCAAGTTATCGAAATTCGGAGGAAACTGCCTTGGAGCGCAAAACAGTCGTGATCGCGCAGAGCGATCTGGAACGGCAGAAAGCTGTCTGTGAACAAATTCGGGAATACTGGCTGGCGCAGGGACGCACCCCACTGGCCTTCGTCGACACCTACGGCTGTCAGCAGAACGAGGCTGACTCGGAGCGCATCCGCGGGATGCTGCAAAGCTGCGGCTATCAGCTCTCCGACACGGAGGAGGGCGCGGACTGCATCGTCATCAACACGTGCGCCATCCGCGAACACGCGGAGACGCGGGTCTACGGCAATGTGGGCGCGCTGGTGCATACCAAGGCGCGGCATCCGGGGCAGAAAATTTTCCTCTGCGGCTGCATGATGGGGCAGCCCGCCGTGGCTGACCGCATCAAAAAGAGCTATCGCCACGTGGACGGCGTCTTCAACCCGCACCAGCTCTGGCGTTTCCCGGAACTGTTACAGTTCGTGCTTGCGCACAACAAGCGCATCTTCGCGACCGACGATTCTGCGGGCAACATTGCCGAAGGTCTCCCGGTCGTGCGCACATCCGACCTCAAGGCGTGGGTGTCGATCATGTACGGGTGCAACAATTTCTGCTCCTACTGCATCGTGCCCTACGTGCGGGGCCGCGAACGGTCGCGCCGGCCGGATGAAATTCTGGAAGAGGTGCGCGCACTGGTCGCCGCGGGCTACAAGGACATCACGCTGCTGGGGCAGAACGTGAACTCCTATGGCAAGGATCTCGACTGCGGCGTCGATTTTGCCGATCTGCTGGCCGAGATCGCGCAGCTGCCGGGGCAGTTCTGGCTCCGGTTCATGACGAGCCACCCGAAGGACGCGAGCCACAAGCTGTTTGACACGATCGCCAGATATCCGAAGATCGCAAAGCAGTTCCATCTCCCGTTCCAGTCTGGCAACGACCGGGTGCTCAAGGCGATGAACCGGCACTACGACTCGGCGCAGTATCTCGAGCTCGTCCACTATGGCCGGGCGCTGATGCCGGATCTCGTGCTGACGAGCGACGTGATCGTCGGCTTCCCCGGCGAGACGGAGGAAGAATTTGAGGATACGATCAAGCTGATCGAGCATGTGCGCTACGATGCGCTGTTTACGTTCATCTTCTCCCCGCGCGGCGGGACGCCGGCCGCAAAGATGGAAGACCCGACGCCGAAGGAGGAGAAGAACCGGCGGTTTGACCGGCTCTGCGAGGTGCAGAACCGCATTTCGCTCGAAATTCACCAGAACTACATCGGCAAGACGATGCTCGTCCTCGTGGACGGGAAGGACGGCGAGCAGCTGACGGCCCGGACAGAGGGCGGGCGGCTCGTGCGCATGAACGGCGGAGATGAGCTGATCGGCCAGTTCGTCCACGCGAAGATCACGGGCTGCACGACATGGAGCCTGGTCGGTGAGCTGGCCGAATGACTGAACGATAGGCAAAAAAGGAAGGAATCTCTTATGGCAGAACTGACGCCCATGATGCAGCAATACCGCGCCGTCAAGGAGCAGAACCCCGATTGTCTCCTGTTTTTCCGCCTCGGGGATTTCTATGAGATGTTCGAAGAGGACGCGCGCGTCGCGTCCCGCGAGCTCGATCTCACGCTCACCACGCGCGACCACGCGAAGGGCAAGGCCGCTGAGGAAAAGACGCCGATGTGCGGCGTGCCGTATCACTCGTCGGAGAGCTATATCGCGCGGCTCGTCGCGAAGGGATATAAGGTGGCCATCTGCGAGCAGATGGAGGACCCGGCGCTGGCCAAGGGGCTGGTGAAGCGGGACGTCATCCGGATCGTGACGCCGGGGTCCGTCACGGAGAGCTCGATGCTGACGGAGTCGCAGAACAACTATTATGCGTGCCTGTTCGCGGAGGACGGCGTGTGCGGCCTCGCGTTCTGCGACGTGTCGACCGGCGCGTTCCACGTGACGCAGACGAGCGGCGAGGACTGGGCCGAGGCGGCGTGCAACGAGCTCGGGAGCTTTCTGCCCGCCGAAGCGCTGCTCGGCGGCGAGGCCGCGGAGCGCGAGGAGATCGGCGCGGTGCTCCGCCAGCGGCTCAGCGCATGCATCAACCGGGGCAGCGACGCGCAGTTTGACCTTGCGCGCTGCACGGCGGTGGTCACGCAGCAGTTCGGCGAGCAGGAGGCGCTGGAGCCGATGCCGTATGCGGTCCGGGCGGCGGGCGCGCTCCTCGCGACGCTGAAAAATTTACAGAAAAACGACCTGCCGCACATCCGGCAGCTCGACCTCTATATGGCGGGGCGGTTCATGGGGCTCGACCTCGCGGCGCGGCGGAATCTGGAGCTGACGCAGACGATGCGCTCGAAGGAAAAGCGCGGGAGCCTGCTCTGGGTCCTCGACCAGACGCGGACGGCGATGGGCAGCCGGCTGCTGCGCAGCTGGATGGAGCGGCCGCTGCTGAGCCCGGCGCAGATCACGAAGCGGCTCGGCGCCGTGGAGGAGCTGACGAAAAAGACGATCGAGCGGGAGGAGCTTGCGCTGAGCCTGCGGGACGTCACGGACTTTGAGCGGGCGATGACGCGGATCGCAACGGGTGCGTGCTCGTGCCGCGACCTGGCGTCGCTGGCGCAGGGCGCGCAGGCGCTGCCGGAAATTTACCGGCTGCTCGGCGGGATGGACAGCTCGCTGCTGGCGGTGCTGCGCGATCAGCTTGATACGCTGGAGGACATCACGGAGCGCATCCTCTCCACGATCGTGGACGAGCCGCCGCTGCTCGTGCGCGATGGCGGCATGATCCGCGCGGGCGCGAACGAGGAGGTCGACCGGCTGCGCGCCGTGCAGTCCGGCGGGAAGGACATGCTCGCGAAGATCGAGGCCGACGAGAAGGAGAAGACCGGCATCCGCAATCTCCGCGTGGGCTATAACCGCGTGTTCGGCTACTACATCGAAGTGGCGAAGGGACAGGTCGACCTGGTGCCCGACACCTACATCCGCAAACAGACGCTCTCGACCGGGGAGCGGTACATCACGGAGGAGCTCAAGGAGCTTGAAAACACAATTTTGACGGCGAAGGACCGGCTGGCTGCGCTGGAATACGACCTGTTCTGCGAGCTGCGGAATTTCATTGCGGCGCAGGCGCAGCGCGTCCAGCAGACGGCGCAGGCCGTCGCGGCGGTCGACGCGCTCTGCTCGCTGGCAACGGTCGCCGTGAACAACCACTACTGCAAGCCGGAGATCGATCTTTCCGGCGAGGTGCAGATCACGGCGGGGCGGCACCCGGTCGTGGAGCAGGTATTGAAGGATGCGCTGTTCGTGCCGAACGACACGAACCTCAGCCCGGAGGGCGGGCGCGTCGCGATCATCACCGGCCCGAACATGGCCGGCAAATCGACGTACATGCGGCAGGTCGCGCTGATCGTGCTGATGGCCCAGATGGGCAGCTTCGTCCCCGCGAGCGCGGCGCGCATCGGCATCGTGGACAAGCTGTTCACGCGCATCGGCGCGTCGGACGATCTGGCGTCCGGACAGTCGACGTTCATGGTGGAGATGAACGAGGTGGCCGACATCCTGAAAAACGCGACGCCGAATTCGCTGCTCATTCTGGATGAGATTGGGCGCGGCACGTCGACGTTTGACGGGATGGCCATTGCGCGCGCGGTGCTTGAATACTGTGCCGACCGGAAAAAGCTCGGCGCGAAGACGCTCTTCGCGACGCACTATCACGAGCTGACTGACATCGAGCAGGAGCTGCCGGGCGTGAAGAATTTCAACATCGCGGTGAAAAAGCGGAAGGACGAGATGATCTTCCTGCGCAAGATCGTGCCCGGCGCGGCGGACGACAGCTACGGCGTCGAGGTTGCAAAGATGGCAGGGCTGCCGGAGCGGGTGATCACGCGGGCGCGGGCGCTTCTGAAGGAATTGGAGAGCGGCGCGCCGCAGCGCGCGTCCGGGCCGAACGGCCCGGCGGACGATCAGGTCTCGATGCTCGACCTGCACACAGACGCGCTGCGCGAAGCGCTCGAGCGCGTGAATGTGGAGACGCTGACGCCGATCGAGGCGATGAACGTGCTCTACCAGCTCAAGCAAATGTTGTAAGGAGCGTTCCATGGCAAAAAAACCTTCTCTCGGCTATGGACTCAGCCGCGCGGCGACAATCGCGGGCTGGTGCTATCTGCCGTTTTACCTGTTTCTGCTGAGTTATCTGATTCAATATGTCGCGGCGCTGCTCGGCCTGCACCCGAGCATGCTGACGGTCAACCTGATCTATTTCGCGGTCAATCTGGCCGTGGTGCTCATCATCTTCCACGATTTCCTGCGGCAGCGGTTCTTCGGGCCGGGCTTCTGGAATTTCGTGCAGGCCATCATCCTCGGCTTCGTGCTCTACTACGCCGCAACGTGGGCCGTGCGCTTCGCACTGGACAAGCTCGTGCCGGGCTACACGATCTATAATAATGAGACGGTGGGCGAGCTTGTCCTGGCCGACCGACGGGCCATGTCGTTTGTGACGATCATTCTGGCCCCGATCATCGAGGAGACGCTCGTCCGCGGGCTGGTCTTCGGCTCGCTGCACCGCACGTCGCGGTGGCTGGCGTACATTGTCTCCTGTTTCCTGTTCGTTTTCATGCACAACTGGCAGTATTTCGCGCTGTATCCGGCGGGATCGGTGCTGCTGAGCTGTGTGCCGTATATTCCCGCCGCCGTGGCGCTGGGATGGGTGTATGAAAAATCGTCCACGATCTGGGCGCCCATCACGCTGCATGCGCTGATCAACGCGATGTCGGTCGGGGTCCTGACGCTTTCCTGAAAGGAGGACGCGCAATGCCGCATATTGTTCAGCTGGATCGGCACGTGGCCGATCTGATCGCCGCGGGCGAGGTCGTCGAGCGGCCCGCGTCCGCCGTGAAGGAGCTGGTGGAAAACGCTGTGGACGCCGGGGCGACGCAGATCACCGTCGAGGTGCAAAACGGCGGGATGACGTTCCTGCGCGTGACCGACAACGGCTGCGGCATCGCGCCGGAGGACGCGCCGACCGCGTTTTTGCGCCACGCGACCAGCAAGATCAGGACCAAAGAGGATCTCGCGGCCATCGGGACGCTCGGCTTCCGGGGCGAGGCCCTCGCGGCCATCTCGTCCGTCAGCCGGATCGACCTGCTGACGAAAACGGCGGAGTGCGACGGCGTGAGCCTGCATCTCGAGGGCGGCGTCGTCACGTCGCAGCAGCCCGCGGGCTGCCCGCAGGGCACGACCATTCTCGTGCGCGACCTCTTTTTCAACACGCCCGCGCGGATGAAATTCATGAAATCCGACTCTGCCGAGTCCTCGGCCATCGCGGCCGTGGTGCAGCAGCAGGCGCTGGCGCACCCGGAAATTTCGTTCCGCCTCATCCGCGACGGCGAGACGCAGATGCAGACCAGCGGCGACGGCGAACGTCTCGTCGCGATCTACACGGTCTTTGGCCGGGAGCTAGCGAAGAACATGCTGGCCGTGAACGGCACGTGGGAGAAGTTCCACGTCACGGGCTACATCACAAAACCGACCGCCACGCGCGGCAACCGCGCGCTGCAGTATTTCTTCCTGAACGGGCGCTTCATCCGCTCGCGGCTGCTGTCCGCGGCGCTGGAGGAGGCGTATCGGAACCAGATGATGACCGGGCGGTTCCCGGCGTGCGTGCTGGAGCTGCAGATGCCGCTCGAGGCCGTGGACGTGAACGTCCATCCGGCGAAGACCGAGGTCAAATTCCTGAACGAACGCGCCGTGTTCGACGCGGTACACTATGCCGCGCTCTCGACGCTTTCCAATGCGTCCGGGCGCGTCGCGATGCAGATGCCGAAGTCCCCTGCCCTGGATGCACAGCCCGCCGCGCCGCAGCAGGCGGTGAAACCGATGGAGCGGCCTGTGGCAAGACCGGCGGTGAACCCGAATTTCTATCAGACGATGCAGGCGGGCGAATACCGGCGGCAGGCCGGGGCGCAGCCGCGCACCGTGCTGGCCTCACAGGTGCAGTATCCGGTGCGGACGCCAAAGCCGGTCGAACCGGCGATGCCTCCCGTTGAGAAAGCCCCCTCCCCCATCGCGCCGCCGCAGCCGGAGCCGGTCGTCGCACCGGTCAAGCCCGCCGCAAAGGCCGAACCGGAACCGGCGGCCATCCCAAAAGAACCTGCGCCCGCTCCGGCGGAGCCGGAGCAGCTGGCGCTCGACCTGCCGGAGCAGACGTTCCGCCTGATCGGCGAAGCGTTCGACAGCTATCTGATCGCAGAGCAGGGCGAGAGCGTCCTGTTCATCGACAAGCACGCCGCGCACGAACGCATCCTCTTTGAAAAGCTCAAGGCGGAGGATCACCCGATCGTCTCACAGGAGCTGATGGCTCCCGTCTCGGCGGAGCTGACGCGCGAAGAGGCGGCAACTGTGCTGGAAAACACGGAGATCCTGGGCAAATGCGGCTTTGAGGTCGCCGATTTCGGCGACGGGGACGTGCTCATCCGCCAGATCCCGTGCGACGTGGACGAGAAGGACGCTGTGTCGCTATTGCAGGAGCTGGCTGCCGATTTACTCGCCGGAAAGACCCTCGCGCCGGAGACGCTGCGGGACAATCTGCTGCACACCATCGCGTGCAAGGCGGCCATCAAGGCCGGATGGCACACCGAGGGTGCGGAGGCCGCGCACCTCGTGGGCGAGATCCTGTCCCGCACGGATATCAAATATTGCCCGCATGGCCGCCCCGTCTGCATCGAGCTGACCAAATCCCAGCTCGAGCGCCAGTTCAAGCGGAGCTGAATCATTGCACCGCAGCCGCCTGACCGCCATCATCAAGATAGCGTGCGGCGCGTAGTCGGATGACGTGAGGTGACCAGGGGCGGGTAAATGCACCGGGCGAATGAGCTGTTACATGATGGCGGCACGGGGCGCACTTTCGGTTTCGGGGCTTCTCTTTCCTTTTCTTCACCGGGCGCGGCGGTTCTTTTCTTTCTCAAAGAAGAGAAAGAAAAGAATGGGGGCGCAAAAAAGCGGGCATTGCCCGCCCGATCACAAGAATATTCCAAAACAGGAGGCACAGGAGATGGACAAGCTCATCTGCGTGGTCGGGCCGACGGCGTCGGGCAAGACGGCGCTGGCGGTGCGGCTGGCGAAGGCACTGGACGGCGAGGTCGTCTCCTGTGACTCGATGCAGATTTACCGCCGGATGGACATCGGCACGGCCAAGCCGACGGCGGAGGAGATGGACGGCGTGCCGCACCATCTCATCGACATTGCAGACCCGGCAGAGGAATTTTCCGTCGGGAAATATGTCGAGCTGGCGGATGCGGCGGTGCAGGACATCCTCGCGCGCGGCAAGGTCTGCGTGATCGCGGGCGGGACGGGATTGTATGTCGACAGCCTGATCGCCGGGCGCACGTTCGCGCCCGTACCGTCAACCGGCAAACGCGCAGTCTTAGAGGCGCGGATGCGCGCCGAGGGCGGCGAAGCGCTGCTGCGGGAATTGCAGGCGGTCGACCCGGAGGCCGCGGCGCGGCTGCATCCGGCGGATGAGAAGCGCATCATCCGGGCGCTCGAGGTCTGGCAGGAGACGGGCCGCACGATCACGGAGCACAACCGCGAGACGCAGGAGATCCCGCCGCGCTACGCACCGGTGTGGATCGGGCTGGATTTCACAGATCGGGCCGATCTCTACGCGCGCATCGACCGGCGCGTGGAGCAGATGCTGGAACAGGGACTTCTGGATGAGATCCGGGCGCTGCTGGCCTCCGGCGTGCCGGAGACGGCGACGAGCCTGCAGGCGATCGGATACAAAGAATTTTTCGCGTATCTGCGCGGCGAGGCCACGCTGGAGGAAGCGACGGCGCTCTGCCAGCAGCGCTCGCGCAACTATGCCAAGCGGCAGCTGACGTGGTTCCGCCGGAATCCGGCGATGCACTGGATCTTCCAGCCCGCGCAGCCGGACGCGGAGGCGGTTTTTGCGGCAGCACGGCGGGAAATCCCCTTTTTCGCGGAAGAAATATGATAGAGTGTTGGGTATCACCGATATATAAAAAGGAGTCGATACCCATGCAAAAAATCGAAAGCTATCAGGATCAGTTTTTGAATCAGGCCCGGCGCGAGCGCACGCCGCTGACCGTGTTCTTGATGAACGGGTTTCAGATGCGCGGCATCGTGACGGGGTTTGATCCATTCGTGATCCTGCTGCAGTCCGACGGGAAGCAGCAGATGATCTACAAGCACGCCGTCTCGACGATGACGCCGACGACGCCCGTGCGCATGACGCAGGAGTGAGCCGCGGAGGCTCCTCCCGCGCCGGAGAGGAGCCTCTATGAAACAGGGCAAGCACTATCTTTCCATCGTGATCTGGATCTTTCTGGCGGCCATCGTGGCGTATTTCGGCTATAATCTGGCGACGAGCCTCTATACGCCGCTGACGACCACGACCGCCGTGGAATATGAGGCCGGGGCGGGATATTACGCCACCGGCTTTGTGGTGCGCGACGAGAGCGTCATCCGCTCAAGCTACGCCATCAGCGTGCTCACGGTGTCCGAGGGGCAGCGCGTGGCCGCGGGCGGCCAGGTGGCGACCGGGTATCTCACCGGCGACGCGCAGGCACGGCAGAGCCGCATCCAGGAGCTGACCGACCAGCTCGCGCAGCTCCGCTATGCCTGGCAGTATTCGTCGAGCGTCTACGATCAGGCCCAGCTCGACAAGCAGATCTCGGACAGCCTGATCTCGCTGAATAAGTACATCTGCCGCCGGGACATGAACTCGGCGGGCGACCTTGTCTCCGAGCTGAAGGGCATGGTGCTGCGGCGGAGCAGCAGCGACGGCGACAGCGCGGCGCTCGCGGAGCAGATCGACGCGGCGGAGCGCGAGCTGGAGACGCTGCAGGAGCAGTCCGCCAGCGACACGAAGGCCGTGACCGTCTCCGCACCGGGGTATTTCTCCGGGACGGTGGACGGCTATGAATCCGTGCTGACGGTGGACGCGCTCGAGACGATGAGTACGCAGGACTATCAGACCATCGCGCCGGAGGACGTGGACGAGGCGGCCATCGGCAAGCTGATCCACGGGGACACCTGGTACTATGTGACGCTGGTGCCGGCGGCTGACGCAAAGGACGTCGAGGCCGGGAACCATGTGCAGGTGACGTTCGCGCGCGATTTCTATGTGCCAATCACGATGACGGTCCACCGCATCGGCGGCAACGAGGCGGGATACCGGCTGCTGGTGCTGGAGAGCGAGAACTACATGCAGAACGTGACGATGCTGCGGCAGCAGTCGGCAGACGTGGTATTCGCGTCCTACACGGGTATCCGCGTGCCGAAGGACGCCGTGCGTGTGAACGAAAACGGGAAGACGGGCGTCTACATCCTCGAGGGGGCCGTCGCCCGGTGGAAGCCGATCGACATTCTGCATGACAACGGCGAGAGCTATGTGGCGGCACTGGACAAGTCTTCAACGAACAACCTCTGGCCCGGCGACGAGATCATCGTCGGGGCGAGGGATCTATATGATGGAAAGGTAGTCAGTGGATATGGAACAGAACAATGAGATCCGCGCAAATGTCGCGGCGATCCGGGAGAAGATGGCAGAGGCGGCGCGGAGCTGCGGCCGCGACCCGAAGGAGATCAAGCTCTGCGCGGCAACGAAGATGAACGACGCGGCGCGCGTGAAGGAAGCAGTCGCCGCCGGTGTGGACTGCTGCGGCGAAAACCGCGTGCAGGAGCTGCTGGAAAAGCAGCCGCAGGGCGCCTACGAGGGTGCGCCGGTGCATTTCATCGGCCATTTGCAGACAAACAAGGTCAAGCAGGTGGTCGGCAGGGTCGACCTGATCGAGTCGGTCGACCGGACGGAGCTGCTGGAGTGTGTGGAAAAGCAGGCGGCGAAGCTGGGCCTCGTGCAGGACATCCTGCTGGAGGTCAATATCGGTGCGGAGGAAAGCAAATCCGGCTTTACACCCGAGGAAACCATGCAGACAGCGGCAAAAATGGCAGAATATCCCCACTGCCATCTCAAAGGACTGATGGCCATCCCGCCGGTGAGCGAACACGAAGGAGATAATTGCAGATATTTTGCCGAAATGCGCAATCTTTTTGTTGACATAAGTGCAAAAAAATACGATAATGTGTCCATGGAATGTCTATCGATGGGGATGAGCGGCGATTACCCCGACGCCATCCGCGAGGGCGCCACGATGATCCGCGTGGGAACAGCGATCTTCGGCGCGAGACACTACAACAAATAACACCGAATAAAACGACACATATCGGAGGAATAGTACAATGGGATTTATGGATGACCTGAAGAAGCTGGCAAAGCCCTACGCCGAGGACGACGACGATTTCGATGAATTCGACGACGACGTCCGCCCCAGCCGTGCGAGCCGCGGCTCGACCGCCCCGGCGCCGAAAGCCTCGCTGGATGATCTGGGTCTGGATGACAATAGTTCGAGCGCCTCGTTCGGCTCAGGCCGCCGCGTGCCCGGCGGGAACAAGGTCGTGAACATCCACACCACGGCGCAGATGCAGGTGGTGCTGGTGAAGCCGGACCGGTTTGACAACGTATCCGACATCGCGGAGCATCTGCGCAGCAAGCATGCGGTTGTTCTAAATCTCGAGGCGACGAATAAGGATGTAGCGCGGCGGCTCGTCGACTTCCTGTCCGGCTGCGCCTACGCGCTGGACGGCAAGATCAAGAAGATCGCCATCAGCACCTACATCATCACGCCGTACAACGTAGACATCGTGGGCGACCTCATCGACGAGCTGGAAAACAACGGACTCTATCTGTAATTCCGAACGCCCAAGGAGGAAAACGCCTATGTTCACACCGCAGGAAATTCAGGAACAAACCTTTTCCAAGGCCGTCTTCGGCGGCTATGACATGCAGCAGGTCGATGATTTTCTCGAACCGCTGACCGAGGATTATATCGCGCTCTACAAGGAAAACTCCGTGCTGAAGTCCAAGATGAAGATCCTGGTCGAGAAGCTGGAGGAATACCGCGGGCAGGAGGCGGCCATGAAAAAGACCATGGCCGAGGCCCAGGCCAAGTGCGACAAGATGCTCGCCGACGCCAAGGCGCAGTGCAGCGCCATGGTGCAGACAGCGGAGGACGGCGCGGCCAAGCAGAAGGTCGAGGCCGACATCGCCGCGGAGCAGGAACGGCTGGAGTACGCGAAGCAGACGGCGCTGAACTTCATCAACGTCATCGAGGGCGACATCAAAGGGCATCTCGAGCTGCTGGAACAGCTCAAGGGCCGCGACCTGACCGTCGAGGAGAAGAAGCCGGAACCGCCGAAGCACGCCAAGCCATACGACTGGCAGGCCGACAGCGCACCGTCGCTCGTGGTGGACACGTCCAGCAAGCACACGCAGGACATCGCGGACGAGATCTCCGAGAATCTCGAAAAGCTCGTCGGCAGCGAGCCGGAGCCTGACGTCAAGGTTGCCCCGGCGAAGCCCGCGCAGACCCGCATGGACAGCGCCACGATCAAATTTGACAATCTCAAATTCGGGAAGAATTACGATCCCACAAAAGAATCGTAACGTATGCCCCGCGCATCACCGATGCGCGGGGCTGTTTTTTGCTGAAAAACACGGGCGAGCGATGGTCGTCCGCTTCTTTGCGCCCCCATTCTTTTCTTTCTCTTTTTGAGAAAGAAAAGAACCGCCGCGGC
>CAJMLC010000030.1 GCA_905214155.1 uncultured bacterium
AATTTTCCCGGAAACTTCCCAGAAAATACACGATTTGTTCACATTTGTCCGCTATCATTTTTTTAATTCTATCATGCAAAGGGGTCCTGCGCACATGCTGCAGCTGAAAAATATCGTCAAAAACTATTCCGCCGGCGACAGCACGGTCGCCGCACTGCGGGGCGTGAGCGTCTCGTTCCGCGACCGGGAGTTCGTCGCCGTCCTCGGCCCGTCCGGCTGCGGCAAAACCACACTATTGAACATCATCGGCGGCCTCGACCAGTATACGTCTGGCGACCTGCTGATCTCCGGCCGTTCCACGAAGGAGTTCCGCGACCGCGACTGGGACGCCTACCGCAACCATTCCATCGGCTTCGTCTTCCAGAGCTACAACCTCATCCCGCACCAGTCCGTGCTGCAGAACGTCGAGCTGGCGCTGACGCTCTCCGGCGTCAGCAAGGCCGAGCGGCGCAGACGCGCCGCGGAGGCGCTGGAGAAGGTCGGCCTCGGCGACCAGCTCCACAAGCGCCCGAACCAGATGTCCGGCGGCCAGATGCAGCGCGTGGCCATTGCCCGCGCCCTTGTCAACGACCCCGAGATCCTGCTGGCCGACGAGCCGACCGGCGCGCTCGACTCCGAGACCTCCGTCCAGATCATGGACATCCTGAAGGAGATCTCGCACGAGAAGCTCATCATCATGGTCACGCACAACCCCGAGCTGGCCGAACGCTACGCCTCCCGCACCGTCCGCCTGCTCGACGGGCAGATCATCTCCGACTCCGCGCCGTTCGAGCCGGAGACTGGATCTGCGCCCGTCCCGCTCACGCAGAAGAAGACGTCCATGTCCTTCTTCACGGCACTCGGCCTCAGCCTGAACAACCTGCTCACGAAAAAGGGCCGCACGATCCTGACAGCCTTCGCCGGGTCCATCGGCATCATCGGCATCGCGCTGATCCTGTCGCTGTCCACCGGCATTCAGGACTATATCGACCGCGTGCAGGAGGATACGCTCTCGTCCTATCCGATCTCCATCGAGGCCGAGACGATGGATATGTCCTCCATGGTCACGTCGCTGATGGGCGCGAAGGCCGAGAGCGAGGAGACCGAACATGAGGACGGCCGCGTCTATTCCTCGACGATCATGTACGACCTGATGAACAGCCTGAACGCCGCCGACACGCAGACGAACGACCTCGAATCGTTCCGCGCCTACCTCGACGACCCGGACAGCCCCATCCATGAACACCTCTCCGCGATCCAGTATTCCTACGATCTCGACCTTCCCATCTACACGAAGGACGCCGACGGCAACATCGTCCGCGCCGACGTGATGCAGCTCCTGCAGAGCATGATGAGCAGCATGTACGGCGGCGACTATACATCCTATTTTGATCAGTTCGGCAGCTACTATTCCGCCATGGACGTCTGGCAGGAGATGCTCCCCGGCGAGGACGGCGAGACCGTCAGCGATCTGGTCAAAACACAATATGATATGCTCTACGGCCACTGGCCAGAAAACTATGATGAGGTCGTCCTCTTTGTGGACAAAAACAACGAGATCTCCGACCTTGTCATGTACGCCATGGGCCTGAAGACCGAAGCTGAGATGGAGGACGCGATGAACGCCGCCATGAATCAGGAGCAGGTCGACACTACGCAGGAGAGCTGGACCTATGAAGATCTCTGCTCCCGCACCTTCCAGCTCATCCTTCCCTATGAGACCTACCGCCGCGACGAGGCCGCCGGCACGTATACCGACCTGTCGGCCACCGACGCCGGCATGGATTACCTCTACGGCGCCGACGACGTCGGCACCACGCTGAAGATCGTCGGCATCGCCCGCGTCAACGAGGACGCCGTCGCCTCCATGATGACGGCCTCCATCGGCTATACCAGCGCCCTGACCACGCACGTCATCGAGACCACTGCAAACAGTGACATTGTCAAAGCCCAGCTGGCTGACCCGGCCACCGACGTTCTCTCCGGTCTCCCGTTCCCGACCGGGGACGAGGCCGCCCCGACGCTGGACGAAATGGAATCCGGCGTCGCGGATGTCCTCGCCGCGGCCAGCACGCAGGAAAAGGCCGACATGTATATGGCCATGATGGCCCAGCCCGCAAGCGACTATCTCGACGCCATGACCGAACAGACCATGCAGGGCATGACCCGTGAGAGCATCGTCGCCCAGATGTCCGACTCCTATGCCGCGCAGATGGGCGTCAGCCGCGACGAGGTCGTGAGCTACATCGAAAAGATGGACGACGAGACGCTCTTCTCCTATGTCGAGGACATGGTCCGTGAGCAGATCGCCGCGCAGTATGCCGAAGCCACGCGCGCCCAGCTCGCCTCCATGACCGTCGATCAGCTCGCCGCCGCGCTCGACATGACGCCGCGCACCGAGGAGCAGACGCAGTACCTCTACGACAACTACATGCCCGCGACCGTCTCCGATTCGACGTATGACGACGTGCTCGCCGCGCTCGGCTATGTGGATCTCGCATCTCCTTCGAAGGTCAGCCTCTACGCTGCGACGTTTGCGGATAAGGACGCCATCGCCGACTGCATTGCGGACTATAACAAGACCGTTTCCGACGAGCAGGAGATCACCTATACCGACTATGTCGCGCTGCTCATGAGTTCGATCACCACGATCATCAATGCCATTTCCTATGTGCTAATCGCGTTCGTGTCCATCTCGCTCATCGTCTCGTCCATCATGATCGGCATCATCACCTACATCTCTGTGCTCGAACGCACAAAGGAGATCGGTATTCTCCGCGCCATCGGCGCGAGCAAACGCGACATCTCGCGCGTCTTTAACGCCGAGACGCTGATCGAAGGTCTGATCGCAGGCCTGATCGGTATTGGCCTGACGCTGCTGCTCATCATCCCGATCAACGCCATCGTCCAGCACCTGACCGGCATCGCCAGCCTCGGCGCGGTGCTCCCGCCCGTGGCCGCCGTGCTGCTCGTCGCGATCTCGATGCTGCTCACATTCATCGCGGGCCTCATCCCCTCGCGCCTGGCCGCGAAGAAGGACCCCGTTGTCGCCCTCCGCACCGAATAATGAAAACGCTCCCTCGACGTCAGAAGAAGGCTGCTCCATTGCGTTTCCGCCGGGGCGGCGAAAACTCCATATCCGCAGTCTCCTTCTTCCTCTCCGAAAGGCAACCGCTTCGCTGGGTTGCCTTTCGGTTTTTATATCCCCGCCGCAGCGGAAAAGCCCCCCTCTTCATAGAGGGGGGGCCTTTGCGGGCGACCAATGGTCGCCCCTACAAAGTCTATCGCAGATTTTTCAATTTCCACACGTCATAAATTTTGATTGACAAATCCCGCCTCCTGCACTATACTCTTTACATAAAAATTTTTATATAAAATTTTGAAAGGAAGTGGTCTCTTGGTGCAGTGGATCCTCCGGCTGCAAAACTGGCTGCGGCTGGAGAGCTACAAAAAAATGTTCCACACACTGCGCGAGAAGACCGGCAGCCTCAGCGCGACGGAGGCGTTCTCTGCCGACGTCATCCACCTGCTGGGCCGCCCGACGCTCGGGCAGTTTGCCGCAACGCTCGGCATCTCGCAGCCGAACGCCACCTATAAGGTCAACAATCTCGCCGCCAAGGGCTACCTGGAGAAGATCCCCGGCGAGGACCGGCGCGAGGTGCGCCTCCAGACCGCCGGAAAATTCAACGCCTATTACCACGACAACGAACAGGCGCTGCGCGAAGCCATGGATGCGATCGCGGGCCGCTTCTCCCCGGAGGAGCTGGACGCGGCGGAGCGCGTCATGCGGGCTTTGGTGCAGACCGTCGAAGCAGAGAAAGGAGCCTGACAATGATCGATCTGTTTGAAAAATGTGCAAAACCGTCTCTTGCCGCCGAGGCCAAGCGTCTTGGCATCTATCCGTATTTCCATGCGCTCGAGTCGAAGCAGGACGTCGAGGTCATCATGGAGGGCCAGCGCCGCATCATGCTCGGCTCGAACAACTACCTTGGACTCACCACGCACCCCGAGGTCATCGAGGCGGGCGTGCGGGCCTATCAGGAGTTCGGCTCCGGCTGCTCCGGCTCCCGGTTTCTCAACGGAACACTGACGCTGCACCTGGAACTCGAGGCGGAGCTGGCCAGGTTTCTCGGCAAGCCCGGCATCGTCACGTTCTCGACCGGGTTCCAGTCCAACCTCGGCATCATCAGCGCCATTGTCGGCATGCATGACTACGTCATCATGGATCGCGAAAACCACGCGAGCCTCTATGACGGCTGCCGCCTTTCCTACGGAAAAATGCTCCGCTTCCGCCACAACGACATGGAAGATCTGGAGAAGAAGCTGCAAAAAGTTCCGGAATCGGCCGGCTGCCTGATCGTGACCGACGGCGTGTTCTCCATGGCGGGCGACATTGCGAACCTGCCCGAGATCTGCCGTCTCGCGAAGCAGTACGGCGCGCGCGTCATGGTCGACGATGCGCACGGACTCGGCGTCCTCGGCGAGGGCGGCCGCGGCACGGCCAGCTACTACGGCCTTGAGGATCAGGTCGACATCTACATGGGCACGTTCTCCAAATCGCTTGCCTCCCTCGGCGGCTACATGGCCGCGAGCGAAGAAGTGGCCGACTACGTGCGCCACGCCTCGCGCCCGTTCATCTTCTCGGCGTCCATCCCGCCCGCAAACTGCGCCGCCGCGCTCACCGCGCTGCGCATTCTCGAGCGCGAGCCGGACCGCGTCACCACCTTGCAGGAAAATGCGCTCTATCTGCGCAAAAAGCTGGACGAGAAGCACATCAAAATGCGTGAATCCAACGGCCAGCGCGTGCCCATCGTCCCGATCTACACATACGAGGAGATCCCCACGCTCACGATCGCGAAGGATCTCTATGAGCACGGCGTCTACGTCAACTCCTCGCTGCCGCCCGCGGCGGCCCCGCACGAATGTCTGCTGCGCACCAGCCTGATGGCCACGCACACGCACGCCCTGATCGACGAGGCTGTGGATATCATTGCGGAAGTGCTCGGGAGGTATGACCTGTGAGCAAAGTCTGCATCATCACCGGCGGCACGTCTGGCATCGGCCTCGCCACGGCGCGGGCCATGCACGGCGCGGGCTACCGCGTCTATGAGCTGTCCCGCCGCGAGACCGGCACCGACTGCGCCGTCCACATCCAGGCCGACGTCACAAAGGAAGAGACGCTCCGCGCCGCGGTCGACTTTGTGCTCGCGCACGAGGATCACATTGACGTCGTCATCAACAACGCGGGCTTCGGCATCTCCGGCGCGGTCGAGTTCACCGACACCGCCGACGCCATCCGCCAGCTCGACGTCAACTTCTTCGGCATGGTGCGCATGAACCACGTCGTCCTGCCCGTGCTCCGCAAACAGGGCTATGGCCGCATCGTGAACCTCAGCTCTGTTGCAGGTTCCATCCCCATCCCGTTCCAGACGTATTATTCGGCTTCCAAGGCCGCGATCAACTCCTACACGATGGCCACGGCCAACGAAGTCCGGCCCTTCGGCGTGCAGGTCTGCTGCGTGCAGCCCGGTGACATCCACACCGGCTTCACCGCCGCCCGGCAGAAAAATCCCGCCGGCGACGACGTCTACGGCGGGCGCATCGCGCGCTCCGTCGCGGGCATGGAAAAGGACGAGCAGAACGGCATGACGCCGGAGCAGGCAGGGGCATTCGTCGCGCACACGGCGATGCGGAAGAGCTGCAAGCCGATCCGCACGATCGGTCTGCAATACAAGTTCTTCCACTTTCTCTCCCGCGTGCTTCCCTGCCGCTTCCTCAACTGGCTCGTCGGCCTGATCTATGCAAAATAACCGCCGCACTGCGTCCCCGCTTCACAAAGCGGGGACGTTTTCTTTCGTCAAAACAACTAAATAGCACATGCATTTCATGTCCAAAACGCCGATTTTTCAAAATTTGCACATTTTCCTCTTCCTTCCCGCAAAAAATGTAGTATAATGTGGCCATGGTTTTGGAAACGTTTCCAAATCCAACGAAAATCGTAGATCCAAATTTTTTAGGAGGAACACAAAATGAAAAAGATCATTGCACTGCTTCTTGCTGTCGTGATGGTGCTTGGCCTGGTGGCCTGCTCGTCCTCTGCGGACAAGACCCCGGACACCACCCCGGCTGAGACCACGGACAACACCCCCGCGGACACCACCGATACCGAGACCAAGACCGACGACACCGCTGCCGACGACACTGCGGCAACTGCTTCCGGCAAGGTCTACTACCTGAACTTCAAGCCGGAGTTCGACGAGGCGCTGCAGAAGCTCGCTTCCGACTACACCGCCAAGACCGGCGTTGCCGTCAAGGTTGTTACCGCTGCTTCCGGCACCTACTCCGACACCCTGACCGCCGAGATGGGCAAGAGCGAAGCGCCCACCATCTTCAACATCGGCAACATGTCCGGTCTGGCTGACTGGGACGATTACGCAC
Organism: uncultured bacterium; assembly: GCA_905214155.1. Lineage (GTDB taxonomy): Bacteria > Bacillota > Clostridia > Oscillospirales > Oscillospiraceae > CAG-170. The sequence continues at coordinate 6,418 of CAJMLC010000030.1, forward strand.
TGGATCTGACCGGCTCCGCCATCGCGAATGAGCTGAACACCGACTCCTTCAACCTCTACAATGAGGCTGGCGAACTGAAGGCCATCGGCAACTGCTACGAATCCTTCGGCATCATCGTCAACACCAAGCTCCTCGAAGAGGCTGGTCATTCCCTCGACGAGATCAAGGACTTCGACTCCCTGAAGGCTGTCGCTGACGACATCCATGCCCGCGCTTCCGAGCTGGGCTTCGATGCGTTCTCTGCTGCGGGCCTCGACGGCTCCTCCAGCTGGCGCTTCTCCGGCCATCTGGCCAACATGCCGCTGTACTACGAGTTCCGTGACGACGGCGTGACCGCACAGCCCGCCACCATCACCGGCGCGTACCTCGACAACTTCAAGAACATCTGGGATCTCTATGTCAACGATTCCGCTGCCGATCCCACCACGCTGAGCACCTCCACCAAGGACGAGTCCTGCGCGGAGTTCACGGAAGGCAAGGCTGTTTTCTATCAGAACGGCACCTGGGAATACTCCGGCCTGATCGACGCCGGCATGACCGACGATCAGCTCGCCATGATCCCCATCTACTGCGGCGTGGACGGTGAAGAGAACGCTGCCCTCTGCTCCGGCACCGAGAACTGCTGGGCCATCAACTCCAAGGCTTCCGAGGAAGACATTCAGGCTTCCATGGACTTCTTGGTCTGGCTCGTCACCGATCCCGACGCTTCCGCAGTCTATGTTGAGCAGCTCGGCGCTGTTCCGTTCAAGAACTGCCCGGCTTCTCCCAACAAGTTCATCGTCGACGGCAACAACCTCCTCTCCGAGGGCAAGTATGCTGTGACCTGGGCCTTCAACTACACCCCGAACGTTGACTCCTGGCGTGCCACCGTTGTCACCGCTCTGGCCGCGTACTCTGCGGATCAGTCCGACGCCAACTGGCAGCAGGTCGTCTCCGCGTTCGTCGACGGCTGGGCCATCGAATACAACGTCGTCAACGGCTAATTTCTGAAAACCTGCAAATCATAAGCCGGAGGGGCGGGCATCTGCCCGCCCCTCTCAGTATGTCGAAAAAACTTTTTCGACATACTGAGAGTCCAGTTTTCTGAACTTTAAAAAGTTCAGAAAACTGCTTGATCGAACGCGAAGGGGACTCTTTGCCCCCTTCACTCTTCCCCAGCGGCTCACTCGCAAAGCTCCACTTCATAGCTTTTTGAGATTCAGAGCCTTTGCCATTGCGAGTGAGGCCAAGTCTTCGCCCCGGCGAGGGTTTCGCCTTGCTCGAGATGGCCGCCGTCCGGGCCTGTCATTATCATCATTGAAAGCGAGGGAACCATTTTGCGCAAACGTAAACGCATCTCCGGCGTCAACAGCGATATGATCCGCCGCCCCATCAAGCGGTGGGCACCGCTGTTCATCCTGCCGACGTTTCTGGCCTTCTGCATCGGCTTCATCTGGCCGTTCATTCAGGGCATCTACCTGTCCTTCTGTAATTTCAACACGCCGCGCGACGCCGTGTTCGAGGGCCTGAAAAACTACACCAAGGTCTTCCAGGACGCGGGCTTCCTCAATGCGTTCAAGAATACGGCGGCCTTTGCGGTCGTGTCGATCATCCTGATCAATGTGCTGGCGTTTTTCATCGCCTACGCCCTGACGCAGAAGCTGCGCGGCGCAAATCTGTTCCGCACGGTCTTCTTCATGCCGAACCTGATCGGCGGCGTCGTGCTCGGCTACATCTGGAGCCTGATCTTCGACGGCATCCTGAAAAATTACAGCACCTATCTCACTGCCAACGGCACCTACGGCTTCTGGGGCCTTGTGATCCTCGTGGCCTGGCAGCAGATCGGCTATATGATGATCATTTACATTGCGGGATTGCAGGCCGTATCGGAGGATATGCTGGAAGCCGCGAAGATCGACGGCGCGAGCGGCTGGCAGACACTGACGAAGGTCATCATCCCAAACGTCATGCCCTCCATCACCACCTGCACGTTCCTCACACTGACGAACTCGTTCAAGCTCTTCGACCAGAACCTCGCCCTGACTGGCGGCCTGCCCAGCGTCATCCAGAATGGCGCAAAGGTCAACGTTACGGAGCTCCTGGCCCTGAACATCTATTCCACCTATAACATCAACAAGAAATACCACGGCGTCGCACAGACCAAGGCCGTCATCTTCTTCCTGCTGGTGGCCGTGCTGGCCCTGATCCAGCAGGCGGCGACGCGGAAAAAGGAGGTCGAGCAGTAATGAACAAGCAGCGGAAAGTCAAAGAAAAATATACTCCCGGCAGCAAAGTCCTCACCGTCTTCTTCATCGCGCTCTGCCTCGTCTGGGTCATGCCAGTCATCGAGGTCCTGATCAACTCGTTCAAGTCCAACAACTACGTCAACCTCGAGCCGTTCGCCCTCCCGACGGAAGAATCCTTCGTCGGCTTCGCGAACTATATCAAGGGCGTCAACTTCGGCAACTATCCGTTCATCAAGGCCCTTGGCTTCAGCCTCTTCATCACGGTCGTCTCCGTGGCGCTCATCCTGCTGTTCTGCTCGATGACCGCGTGGTACATCGTCCGCACGAAGAGCACCATCGCCAACATCTTCTATTATCTCTGCCTGTTTTCGATGATCGTCCCGTTCCAGATGGTCATGTTCACGCTGACCTTTACGGCCGACACGCTCAAGCTCAACACCCCGTGGACGATCCCCATCGTCTACCTTGGCTTCGGCGCGGGCCTCGCCATCTTCATGTTCACAGGCTTCATCAAGTCGCTCCCGCTGGAAATTGAAGAGGCCGCCGCGATCGACGGCTGCGGCCCGGTGCGGACGTTCTTCTCCGTCGTGCTGCCGATGCTGAAGCCGACGCTCATCTCCGTCGGAATCCTCGAGCTCATGTGGGTCTGGAACGACTACCTGCTGCCCTACCTCGTGCTCGACCGCACGAAGTATATGACCATCCCCATCCTCGTGCAGTACCTCAAGGGCAGCTACGGCACCGTCGACCTCGGCGCGACGATGGCCGTCATCATGCTCAGCATCCTGCCCATCATCATTGTCTATCTCTTCTGCCAGAAGTATATCATCAAGGGCGTCGCGGCCGGCGCCGTCAAGGGATGACGCCGGAAGAGCCGCAGCGGCACATGACGATCAAGGATCTCGTGCGCCTGTCCGGCTACTCCCTCGGCACGGTCTCGCGTGTGCTCAATAACCAGCCAAACGTCAGCGAGAAGGCGCGGACCACCATCCTCGCCCTCGCGGCGGAGCACGGGTTTGAGCTCAACACCAGCGCGCAGTCGCTCAAGCAGCAGAAGAGCAACGCCGTCCTCGTCGTGGTCAAGGGCCGCAACAACGAGATGTTCGCCACCATGGTCGAGCAGCTGCAGACGTTATTTGCCGCCACGACGCACCCGCTCATCGTCGACTTCATCGACGAAGACGACAACGAGGTACAGCGCGCGGCGCAGCTCGTCCGCGAGCGGAAGCCCTGCGGGCTGCTCCTCCTCGGCGGCAGCAACCAGTACTTCTTCCGGCACTTTGCCGGGATCCCCATCCCCGCCGTCGTCGTCACGCACAACGCCGCGGCCCTCCCGTTTGCGAATCTCTCCAGTGTCAGTACCGACGACCGCGCCGGGGCCGACTGCGCGGCGGATTATCTGCTCCGCTGCGGACACCGAAACATCGCGATGCTCGGCGGCTCGCTCGACATCTCCGATACCTCTGCCCGCCGCTACGAGGGCTTTCTCGACGCCTTCCGCCGCCACGGGCTGGAGTTCGACGCGCAGCGCTTTTACTATGCCGGCCGCTTCTCCTATGAGAACGGCTACGCCGGGATGCAGGCCATCCTCAAGCGCGCGCCGGAGGTCACAGCGGTCTTCGCCATGGCCGACGTCATCGCCATCGGTGCGATGCGCGCCCTGGCCGACGCAGGCCGGCGCGTGCCGGACGATGTGTCCATCATCGGCTACGACGGGCTGAAGATCAGCAGCTTCTATACGCCGAAGCTCACCACCATCTCCCAGCAGGTCGACCTGCTGGCCCGCCGCAGCTTTGACCTCCTGATGCAGTGCATGGACCAGAGCGCCCCGGCCCGCCATATTACCGTCCCATTTACCCTTTCCGTGCGCGAGAGCGTCCGGAACATCTCAGAATAGCGAGTGATTTCTTATGATGAACCGAAGCAGCGGCATTTTGCTGCACATTACCTCTCTCCCCTCGCCATACGGCGTGGGCAACCTCGGCAAGGCCGCTTATGACTTTGTCGACTTTCTCAAAAAAGCCGGGCAGTCCTATTGGCAGATCCTCCCGATCTGTCCGCCGGGCTATGGCGATTCGCCCTATCAGGCGTTTTCCACGTTTGCGGGCAATCCCTACCTCATCGACCCGGATCAGCTCGTCGCCGCCGGTTGGCTGACGCAGGAGGAGCTGGACGGGCAGAGCTGGGGTGAGAACCCAGCGCACGTCGACTATGCCCTCCTCTATGAGACCCGCCTGCCCATGCTGCGCCGCGCGTTCGCGCGCTTTTTGCAGGCCGTGCCCGCGGATTTTGACGAATATGTGCAGCAGGAGACCGCGTGGCTCCCGGAATACGCGCTCTTTATGGCCGTGAAGGCCCACTTCGGCGGCGGCCCGTGGACCGAATGGCCCACCGACATCCGTGCGCACCAGCCCGCCGCGATCGAGCGTTACCGCGCCCTGCTCGAAACCGACATCCGCTTCCACTGCTTCCTGCAGTACTGCTTCCACCACCAGTGGCAGCGGCTGCGCAAATACGCCAACGACAGCGGCATCCGCATCATCGGCGATCTGCCGATCTACGTCCCGCTCGATTCCGCCGACGTCTGGTCGCATCCGGAAAACTTCCAGCTCACCCGCTCCCGCCGTCCGCGCGTCGTGGCCGGTTGTCCGCCCGATGGCTTCAGCCGGAACGGCCAGTTCTGGGGCAACCCGATCTACGACTGGGATCACATGGCTGCCCGCGGCTTTGATTGGTGGCTCGAGCGCGTGGGCGCGGCGGGCCGCAGCTTTGACGTCGTCCGCATCGACCATTTCCGCGGCATTGAGAGCTATTGGTGCATCCCCGGCGCAAACCGCACCGCCCGCTGCGGCAAGTGGGTCCAGGGGCCGAGCAGCGCGCTCGTCGACGCGATCAAGGCCGCTTATCCGCACATCGACTTCATCGCGGAGGACCTTGGCTTCCTGACGCCCGAGGTGCTGAAGCTCGTGGAGCATTCCGGCTTCCCCGGCATGAAGGTGCTGGAGTTCGCCTTCGACCCGCGCGAGCCGAGCAACTATCTGCCCCACAACTACACCGAAAATTGCATCTGCTACACCGGCACGCACGACAACGAGACGCTCGTGCAGTTCTGCGAGAACCTCTCGCCGGAGTCCGACGCCTATGCCCGCGATTATCTCGGCATCGGCCCGGAGGACGATCTGCCGGACGCGATCATCGACGCCGGAATGCAGTCGAAGGCGAACCTCTTCGTCGCCCAGCTGCAGGACTATCTCCGCCTCGGCGCAGAGGCCCGCATGAACGAGCCGGGCACGCTCAAGCCGCAGAACTGGCGCTGGCGTCTGACGCCCGGCCAGCTCACAGCCGCGCTTGCGGAAAAAATCGCACGTTTGACAAATGCCGCAAAGCGCGTATAATATAAAGGACAGTTGCGCATTGCCGCGGCGGCGGCCTCGGTGAATTCTTTCCCGCAATTCTGCGGTTCGGAATATTTGAAATACATCCAGTATTCCTGCATACTCCGAATCTTGCCTTGCGAAAAAGCCTCTCGCCGAATGCTCTTGCCGAACAATGCATACCAGTCCTGAGTGCCGCGCTCCCACACGTGCGGGGCGCGGCTTTTTGTCTGACTTTGATCCATTAGGAGGAACAATATGAGTGAATACACCGACCGCCTGGTCCAGCAGACCGAGGCCATGCTCCATTTCCGCCATGACGAAACGCTGACGGAAACGTCGCCCGAGCGCCTGCACGAGGCCCTGAGCGACGTCATCATGATGGAAATCAATGACCGCTGGTCGCGCACCCGCCATACGCAGCAGAACGGCCGCCGCGCCTACTACTTCTCGGCGGAGTATCTGATCGGCCGTCTGATCTACAGCAACCTCTTCAACCTTGGCATCCTGGACGACATCAAGGAGTCGTTCGCCGCCAAGGGCGTCGACCTCGCCTGTCTCGAGGACATTGAGGACGCTGCGCTCGGCAACGGCGGCCTCGGCCGTCTGGCCGCCTGCTTCCTCGACAGCGCCGCTACGCTCGACCTGCCCCTCATGGGCTACGGCCTGCGCTATCGCTTCGGCCTGTTCAAGCAGACGTTTGAAAACGACCGGCAGCGCGAAAACGCCGACGACTGGACGAAGTACGGCGACCCGTGGAGCCACCGCCGCGACAAGCTGACCGTCAAGGTCAAGTTCGCGGATCAGACCGTCAACTGCGTCCCCTACGACATGCCCGTCATCGGCTACGACACCGAGACCGTCGGCACGCTGCGCCTCTGGCAGTGCGAAGCCGAGAAGGAGCTGGACTTTGACGCCTTCAACGCGCAGGATTATTATAAGGCGCTCGAAAACAAGAACAAGGCCGAGGACATCACGCGCGTGCTCTACCCGAACGACTCCACCTGGGAGGGCAAGCGGCTGCGCATCAAGCAGCAGTACGTTCTGTCCAGCGCGTCGCTGCAGAACATCATGCGCGATTTCCGCAAGCACCAGGGCCTCGGCTGGGATCGGCTGCCGGAATTTGCGGCCATTCAGCTCAATGACACGCACCCCGCGATGTCCATCCCGGAACTGATCCGGCTGCTGATGGCAGAGGGACTGGACTTCGACGCCGCGTTCAACATTGCGGCCCGCATCTTCTCCTACACGAACCACACGGTCATGAGCGAGGCGCTTGAGAAGTGGGACATGGAGCTGCTGCGCTCCGTCGTGCCCGAGATCTGCGACATTATCGTCCGCATCGACGCCAAGCTCCGCCAAGAGCATCCGCAGAGCAACCTCTTCATCGTCAAGGACAACACTGCGCATATGGCGAATCTGTCTGTCTACGTCTCTACGGCGGTGAATGGCGTCGCCAAGATCCATTCGCAGATCCTGCGCGACAGCCTGTTCCACGATTGGTACAAGGTCTTCCCCGAGCGCTTCCAGAACAAGACGAACGGCATCACGCCGCGCCGCTGGCTCGGCCTGTGCAATCCGGAGCTGTCCGCCCTCATCGAAGAAAAGGTTGGCCCCGGCTTCCTCAAGGATCTCGACCGGCTGGCCGAGCTGAAGGGACAGATGGACGACGCGACCATTGAGCGGTTCAATGCGATCAAGCTGGAAAAGAAAAAGCAGCTCTGCGCCGTCATTGAAAAGCATGAGGGTGTGAAACTCGACCCAAGCTTCATCTTCGACGTACAGGTCAAGCGGCTGCACGAGTATAAGCGGCAGCTGATGAATGCGCTGTCCGTCATGGATATCTACCTCCGTCTCAAGGACGGCAGTCTGACCGACTTTACGCCGACGGTGTATCTCTTCGGTGCCAAAGCCGCACCCGGCTATGTCCGCGCCAAGGCCATCATCTGCTATATCAACCGCATCGCGGATCTCATCAATAACGACCCTGCGGTCCACGACAAGCTGAAGGTCGTCTTCGTGCAGAACTATAACTGCTCGTACGCCGAGCATATCATGCCCGCCGCCGACATCTCCGAGCAGATCTCCCCGGCCGGCACCGAGGCCTCCGGCACCGGCAACATGAAGCTGATGCTGAACGGCGCGGTCACACTCGGCACGATGGACGGCGCGAACATCGAGATCGTCGAGCAGGCCGGACAGGAGAACAACTATATCTTCGGCGCGAGCGTCGAGGAGATCAACCGCGTCCGCGACACCTACAACGCGCGCGACCTCTACAACTCCAACGCCAACCTCCGCCGCGCGGTCGACACGCTGGTCAACGGCACGGTTCCGACCGATGCCGGGCAGCAGGAGCTTTACACTGCGCTGCTCGACGGCGCGAGCTGGCATCGCCCCGACCACTATTTCAGCCTGTACGACTTCCAGTCCTATCAGGACACGCGCCTGCGTGCGAACCACGACTATCGCGACCGCATCGCGTTTGGCCGCAAATGTTTGATGAACACGGCGTCCGCCGGAAAGTTCTCTTCCGACCGCACCATCCGTCAGTACGCCACCGAGATCTGGCATATCTAAAGACAAAACGGCCCGCTCCGATGGAGCGGGCCGGGCTTTTTGTATCTTGGAATGTGTCTCAGGGGCTGATGCACGCGTTGGTCCTCCGGGCGGG
>CAJMLC010000031.1 GCA_905214155.1 uncultured bacterium
GCTTGGCGGTCTCGACGATCTTCTCTGCGCTCGCGTCGATGAGCTGATGATCATACGCCTTCAGACGGATTCTGATCATTTCCTGGTTTGCCATGTGTGTTTCCTCCTTGATGAAACGTATTCAGTGGTATTGATGCCCTGAGTACGGTCGAAGATCTTGTATACGCTAAGCCGTGCGTATCACTCCGCACCATGAAAAAAGGCCGACGTTGTCGGCCTGTTCACTGCGGCGATATACGCCGTATCGTGATCCTCAGCCGCCCGATGACCGGACATACTCCGCAGAAGTTACCGTCCAGGACGCAATCTCCTGCATCATCGCATTGACACGCACGGTCGCGTTGTTTCCGCTCCCTACGCGCGCTTCTATATACTACAATAAATCCCTCCTGCTGTCAAGAGGGATTTCAAATATTTTTGGTGGTTTTGCGAGATTTTGCGGCCGCATTTTCGTCACTTCGCAGAATTTTCATCTGCCTGCAAAAGAGCCCCCGCATCCGGGGGGCTCTTTGCGGATACATATATAATATATAGTTGCGGCTCAGCCACACGCAAACTCCCAGACCGTCGTCTGCTGATACTGCTCCCCCTTCCGGAGCACCGGGCTCGGGAAGTTCGCGTGGTGGATCGCGTCGGGATAGTTCTGTGTCTCGAGGCAGACCGCGCCGCCCTCACAGTACTGCGCGCCGCCCTTGCCTGTGCGCGGCGAGAGGAAATTCGCCGTGTAGACCTGCATACCGGGCGTCGTGGTCAGCACGGTCATCGTGATACCGCTGCGGTCGCCGGTCAGGACCGCCGCCTTCCGCAGCCCCGTGCCGGGCAGGCAGAAGTTGTCGTCATAGCCGTCCGTGTGCAGCGCCGCCGCACCCGTCCCCGGCAGGTCGCGGCCCACCGCCTTCGGCGTGGAGAAGTCAAACTTCGTCCCGGCTACAGGCGTGAGAGCCCCGGTCGGGATCAGCCCCGCCGTCCGCGCCGTCACGGCGTCTGCGAAGATCTGCAGCGTGTGTCCCAGCGCGGAGCCGCCGCCGTTGAGGTTGAAATAGCTGTGGTTCGTCAGGTTGCAGAGCGTGTTGCGGTCGCTTTCCGCCGCGTAGTCGATCCGCAGCGCCGTGCCCTCCACGTGATAGCTGACCGAGACGTGCATCGTCCCCGGATAGCCCTCCTCGCCGTCCGGCGAGACGCGGGAGAAGCAGACCCCGTCCGCAAGCGGTTCCGCCGTCCAGACGTACTTGTCAAAGCCGCGCTTCCCGCCATGCAGATGGTTTTCGCCGTCATTTTTGTAGAGCGGATAGCGCGCGTCGTCCAGTTCAAACTCCGCGCCCGCGATCCGGTTGCATACCCGGCCCACCACCGCGCCGAGATAGCCGTCGTTCGCCTCATATTCCGCCAGCGTGTCGTAACCAAGCACCACGTCCACCCATTCCCCTGCTGCGTCCTTTACGCACAGGCTGCGGACCGTCGCGCCATAGTCCAGCACCGCAAGCCGCATCATCTCTGTCTCTACGCACCAGCAAGTCACATTCTCGCCGAATATCGATCGTCCGAACGGACACGAAGTCACTTGAATTGCCATATCAAAACTCCCTTTCCGAGCAAAATTCTACCGTTATTCTAGCGCCAAAGCAGAAAAAGGTCAAGTGCTGCATACAGTTCACGAATTTTTTAAAAACCGCTTGCGTTTCAGCGAAAAAAGAGATATAATACGGTCAGATCACAGGACATGCTTCGGCGGAAAAGATCCGCCAAGAGCCGCAAGCCATGCGGTGTGATCCAAACTAAAAACAGGGGAGCTTGTGTGAGCAGGCTGAGAGGAAGTCATCCAACTTCGACCCTTTACCTGATGCGGATAATGCCGCCGTAGGAAGTCACAATGCTTGATTTTTTACAGGAGACGTTCCGCGGAGCGTCTCCTGTTTTTGTTACGCATTTGGAAAGGAGGAAATGGCCGCGCACCGGATGCGCCGGGCTGAGGGGGAGCGCCCTGAGCCTTGTATGGTATTCAGCGATGGGAAGCCGTGTTCCGGCGTGAGAGGAAGCCAGTGAGCTTCGACCGCCTTCCGTGCAGTTTTCAGGGGAAAGCTGCGTCCATTTTCCGGAAGCGACGCTGGATCTCTGCCGTTTCCGACCGATTACAAAGGAGTATCATCATGAAAAACACGAAAAAGCTCACCCTCGCCGCCCTGTTCTGCGCGCTCGCCGTGGTGGGCAGCCTGTTCTCGTTCCCCGTCTTCGGCAGCAAATGTGCGCCCGTGCAGCATCTGGTCAACATTCTCTGTGCCGTTCTGCTCGGCCCGTGGTATGGGGTGGGGGTGGCGTTTGTGGCTTCTCTGCTGCGAAACCTGCTCGGGCTCGGCAGCCTCATGGCATTCCCCGGCAGCATGATCGGCGCGCTGCTCTGCGGCATTGTCTACTGGAAGACGAAAAACCTGCTGGCCACGCTCGTGGGTGAGGTCTTCGGCACGGCCGTCCTCGGCGGCCTCTGTGCCTATCCGGTCGCGATCTTCCTGATGGGCAAGAGCGCGGCAGACATCGCCTTCTACGCTTACATCGTCCCCTTCCTGATCTCCACGGCCGGCGGCGCCGTCATCGCCGCCGTCATTCTCGTCAGCCTGAAGAAGGCCGGCGCACTGTCCAAAATGCAGGCCAGCCTGGCCGCGTAACAAAGGAGTCTCCATGTTCCAGACCATTTTCGCGCGGGTGCGCGAGCGCCGCCCACTCGTCCACTGCATCACCAACTATATCTCCGCAAACGACTGCGCGAACATCCTGCTCGCCTGCGGTGCGTCCCCCGTTATGGCGGACGCGCCGCAGGAGGCCGCGGAGATCACCGCGCGCTGCGCAGCGCTCTGCCTCAATCTCGGCACACTGAGCACCGCGCGGGCCGAAGCGATGCTGCACTCCGGACAGACCGCGAACCGGCTCGGTCTGCCCGTCGTGCTCGACCCCGTCGGGGCCGGCGCATCGTCCTTCCGGACGGAGACGGCGCTGCAGCTGCTGCGCGAGGTGCGCGTGACGGTCATCCGCGGCAACCCCTCGGAGCTGCACTCGCTCGCGCTGGGGATCGAGAATACCGGCGGCGTGGATGCCGAAGCCTGCGATCGCGTCACAGAGGCAAACCTGACCGAGGCGGTCCGCTTTGCGAAGGACTTCGCGCGGAAGACCGGGGCCGTCGTCGCGATGACCGGTGCGATCGACATCGTGACCGACGGCGAAGCCGCCTACTGTATCCACAACGGTCACCCGCTGATGTCCGCTGTCACCGGCGCGGGCTGTCAGCTTTCGGCGCTCACCGCCGCCTTTCTGGGCGCGAACCCCTCCGCACCGCTGCCCGCTGCAGCATCCGCTGTCTGTGCGCTGGGGCTTGCGGGTGAAACCGCATATCACCGCCTTTCCCCGCTGGACGGCAACGCCAGCTACCGGAATTTCATCATCGATGCGACCTTCCGCCTCACGCCCGAGGCGCTGGAACAAGGAGCAAAGTATGAACTGCGATAGATCTCAACTGCTGCTCTACGCCGTGACCGACCGCGCCTGGGTCGGGCGGCAGAGCCTCTACGAACAGGTGGAGTCCGCGCTGCGCGGCGGCGCGACCATGGTCCAGCTCCGCGAAAAGCAGCTGGACGCGGAGGGCATCCTCCGCGAGGCGCGCGAACTGGCGCATCTCTGCAAACAATATGGCGTGCCGTTCATTCTGAACGACAACGTCGACCTCGCCCTCGCCTGCGGCGCGGACGGCGTCCACGTCGGGCAGGATGACCTCGCCGCGGCGGAGGCCCGGCGGAAGCTCGGCCCGGACAAGATCGTCGGCGTCTCGGCGCACAATGTTGCAGAGGCGCTTGCCGCCGTGCGGGACGGGGCGGACTATCTCGGCTCCGGCGCAGTTTTCGGCTCAACAACGAAGACGAATGTTCACACCCTCCCACATGAGACCCTGCAGGACATCTGCCGGGCAGTCGACATCCCGGTCGTCGCCATCGGCGGCATCACGAAGGAGAATCTGCTGCAGCTCGCCGGGACCGGAATTGACGGCGTTGCACTGGTCAGCGCGATCTTCGCCGCACCGGACATCGAGGCAGAATGCCGCGCGCTGCGCGCGCTGACCCTGCAAACCATCCGCGCATAACCACAGGAACTCCGCCTGGCAAAGGCCGGACGTTTCCGGCGGCAGACCGGGGGCACCACTCTCTGTCGCCCGGCGGCGGCACGCCTGATCGACACAGGGCCGTGCGGCGCTGCCCAATAAAAATAATGCTGAAGCGAAAGGAGAACAACATGAAAACAGCATTATCGATCGCTGGCAGTGATTGCAGCGGAGGCGCCGGGATTCAGGCCGATCTGAAAACGATGACCATGAACGGCGTCTATGCCATGAGCGCGATCACCGCGCTGACCGCACAGAACACCACCGGCGTATCCGGGATCACAGAATGCAGCCCGGAATTTTTGAAGCAGCAGATCGACATGATCTTCACCGACATCCGGCCGGACGCCGTGAAGATCGGCATGGTGGCAAGCGCCGCGCTCATTGAGACGATCGCAGAGCGGCTGCGCTTCTATCAGGCGCAGAACATCGTCGTCGACCCCGTGATGGTCGCGACGTCTGGCGCGCGGCTCATCGCTAAAGACGCCGTAGAAACGCTCCGGCGCGCGCTGCTCCCGCTGGCGACGGTCATCACGCCGAATATCCCCGAGGCTGAGATCCTCTCCGGCCTCGAGATCCACGACGAAGCGGACATGGCCGCCGCCGCGAGGGTCATCGCGGATGCCTACGGCTGCGCCGTGCTGCTCAAGGGCGGGCACCGCGTGAACGACGCGAACGACCTGCTCCGCGCGGACGACCGGGACACCTGGTTCCGCGGCCGCCGCATCGATAACCCGAACACCCACGGCACAGGCTGCACGCTCTCGTCTGCCATCGCGGCGAATCTCGCCAAGGGCTATGCGCTGGACGAAGCCATCCGCCGCGCGAAGGAGTATCTCTCCGGCGCGCTTGCGGCGATGCTCGACCTTGGTAAAGGCAGCGGCCCGATGGACCACGCGTTCTGCCTGCCGGAAGCATATCAAAAGGAGGCGCAGTAAGATGCAGAAAAAATGGACTTCTGTCTTTGAAAACGGCCTGATCTGGTTCGGCGCGGGCGTTTCGCTCGCGGAGATCCTCACGGGCACCTATTTTGCCCCGCTCGGCTTTGGCAAGGGCCTGCTCGCCATCCTGATCGGCCACGTCATCGGCTGCCTGATGCTCTTCTTCGCCGGCCTCATCGGCGGCAAGACGCGCAAGAGCGCCATGGAGACGACCAAAATGAGCTTTGGCAGCCGGGGCGGTCTGCTGTTCTCCATTCTCAACATCGTCCAGCTCGTCGGCTGGACCGGCATTATGATCTACGACGGCGCGCTCGCCGCGAACGGCGTGCTCGGCCTTGGAAACTGGGTCTGGTGCGTGCTGATCGGCGCACTCATCATCGTCTGGATCCTCGTCGGCATTGAAAATCTCGGCAAGGTCAACACCGTCGCGATGGCGGCGCTGTTCCTGCTGACGATCGTGTTGAGCGTCGTCATCTTCCGCAGCGGCGCCATCCATTCCGTCTCCGGCGAGGGCATGACGTTCGGCGCGGCGGTGGAACTCTCGGTGGCGATGCCGCTCTCGTGGCTGCCGCTGATCAGCGACTATACCATGCACGCCGAAAAGCCCGCGCGCGCCACGGCGGCCAGCGCCGTGATCTACGGCCTCGTCAGCTGCTGGATGTATGTCATCGGCATGGGCGCGGCCATCATTACCGGCGAGAGCGACATCGCGGCGATCATGCTCAAGGCCGGGCTCGGCATCGCGGGTCTGCTCATCATCGTGTTCTCCACGGTCACGACGACCTTCCTCGACGCCTATTCCGCGGGCGTTTCGTCCGAATCTGTCTCGCCGAAGCTGCGCGGCAAGTGGGCCGCCGTGGTGGTGACGGTGATCGGCGTTGTGGGCGCGATCTGCCTGCCGATGGAGGACATCACAGACTTCCTCTACCTCATCGGTTCCGTCTTCGCGCCGATGATCGCGATCCAGATCGCAGATTTCTTCCTGCTCAAGGCCGCGCCCTGTAAAAAAGCGTTCAGCGCGAAAAACCTGATTATATGGGTGATCGGCTTCGCGGCCTATCGGCTGCTGATGCACGTGGACTTCGTCCTCGGAAACACACTGCCCGATATGGTCCTTACCATCCTCCTCTGCCTCGCAGCAAATAAATTGTTTCCCGCGAAGGAAAGGGTCTAAACTCTGAAAAACACGCGTCTTGGGGAATTGGCCCGGGGCGCGTGTTTTGATCCGGGCTGGGCCCAAAACTTCCTCTTGTGCGGCGGCTTCGCGTATGATATAATGCAATCGTAATCACAATTAAAATTCGAAAGGATGTGATCCGCCTGCCGCCAAAGGGAAAACAGCCCGCGGGCCTGCTGACGCAGCAGAAGGTGCTGCGCGCGGCCGTGGCACAGTTTCTGGAAAAGGGCTACACCCGGACCACGACCGCAGACATCACGAAGGCCGCCGGCATCCAGCAGAGCTCATTCTTCCACGTCTTCCCCAACAAAGAGGCCCTGCTGCTCGAGCTGGTGCGGCGCATGTTCGGCGGTCAGTTTGACCTGGCCGCGCAGCACAGCGACACGGACGACCCGGTCTTTCTGTACGCGCTGGAGACCGCGCTGCAGCTCCATATCGCGGAGCTGACGGAGCCGCTGCGGGAGCTGTATGTCATGGGCTACACGCTGCAGACGACCGCCGATTATATCTACCGCAGCACGGCGAAGCGCCTGCAGGCCATCTTCGGCAGCTATCTGCCGGAGGCGCAGCCGAAGGATTTTTTCGAGATGGAGATCGCGTCCGCCGGGATCATGCGGGGCTTTATGGCGGTCCCCTGCGACCTGTATTTCACGATGGAGGCCAAGATCGCGCGGTTTCTGGACTGTGCGCTGAAGCTCTACGACGTTCCGGCAGAACAGCGCGCCGCGATGACCGCGCGGGTCCTGCGGCTCGATCTGCACAGGATGGCCGCAGACATGATCCGAAACACCGTTCAGCAGGCGGAGCAGGGCTTTGCGGCCCTGACGGAGCCGCCGCGAAACAGCCAAATGGAGGTATCACCATGAAAAAACGCTTGTTCAGCATCCTGCTCGCCCTGGCGCTCTGCCTGACGCTGCTGCCTGCGGCTGCGCTGGCCGATACCTTGAAGCTGCCCGCATTGCTGGAGATTCACGGGGAAGACGCGGCATCCATCCTCGGCACGGCGCAGTATTCCGTCTATGGAAAGCTCACCGAAAACGAATACCTTCCTCTGAAGGGCGATCTCATCCACTGGAGCATTGAAAACGCCCCGGTAACAGGCGTCAGCATTGGTGAGCAGAGCGGCAAACTGACCATATCGGAAGCAACCGCATCTGGAACAGTCACGATTCGCGTCACCTATGGCGACCCGTCCGGCAAACACGTATCTGCAAGCAAGTTGGTCACGCTCACCGGCGCAGAAGCCCCCGCCGCGCTCACGATCACTGGGAAGCCGGACTCTGTCATCTACGGCGACACGTTCACGCTGACGGCCACAGTTGAACAGGCCGAAGCGGGCGGAAGCTGGCGCTGGGAGAGCAGCGAGGACGGCTTGTTCAAACTCACCGCGCAGAGCGGCGGCCCCAGCATTCTTGCGCTTTCTGCGACTGAGCATGTCACCGATACCTGCACCGTCAAGGCGCTCAAGCCCGGTTCCGCCAAGATCACGGCGACCTATATTTACAATGATACACCGGTCAGCAGCAGCGTGGAGATCCGAGCTGACCGCCGCCCGCTCACGGTCAAAGCGGACGACAAAACCATGACCGCGGGCGATGCGCTCCCGGAATTCACGGTCCGCTATACCGGCTTCGCCGACGGCGATGACGCAGACACGGTCTTCGAGACCAAAGCCGCGGCATCCGCCGAGACCGACGGCAAAACGGCCGGCAGCTATGCGATCGCTGTCACTGCGCCGACGCTCCGCAGCGCTTGGGCCGAATATTACGAGATCCGCACGGAAAACGGCACGCTGACCGTCACCGCACCGTCCTCGGGCGGCAGCTCCGGCGACT
This sequence comes from uncultured bacterium, assembly GCA_905214155.1. GTDB lineage: Bacteria > Bacillota > Clostridia > Oscillospirales > Oscillospiraceae > CAG-170. The sequence goes on from CAJMLC010000031.1 coordinate 8,095, forward strand.
CGTCCTCCGGCAGCTCCGGCGTCAAAACGGAGGTCACCCAAAACGCCGATGGCTCCACCACCCGGACTGAGACCCGCGCAGACGGCACCGTCACAGTCACGACCACCTATCCGGACGGTAGCACCGTCAAAACCGTGACGCGGCCGGACGGCAGCTCCACCACCGAACGCCGCAGCCCCGACGGCTCCGTCGGTACGCTCCGGAAGGACGCCAACGGCCAGACCACCGGCAGCGCCAGGGTCAGCGAAAAGGCGCTCGAGGACGCGAAGAAAAACGATTCCGCAGTCAAGATCCCGCTGGAGGTCGCTGGCGCGTCCAACAGCACCAGCGCGGCCACCATCCGCATTGACCTGCCGAACGGTGCGGGCGAGACAAAGGTCGAGATCCCCGTCAGCGGCATGAGCTCCGGCATGGTCATCGTCATCGTCCACGAGGACGGCACAGAAGAGATCCTCAAAACCTGCAAGTCTACGGAAGATGGCCTCCAATTCTCCGCGACCGACGGCATGCAGATCAAGGTCATCGACAATTCCAAGGATTTCTCAGATTCCCGGGATCACTGGTCAAAAGACGGTATAAACTATGTCAGCGCCCGCGATCTGCTCGTGGGCACCGGCGGCGGCAATTTTGGCGTCAACCAGCCCACGTCCCGCGGCACGATCGACACGATCCTGGCCCGTCTGGCCGGCGTGGATACCACGCCGAGTGACGGCGGGAAGTGGTATGAGGTCGGCGTCAACTGGGCCAAGACGAACGGCATCACCGACGGCACAGATCCCACCAGCACCATCTCCCGCGAGGAGCTTGCAGCGATGCTCTACCGCTTCTCCGGCTCGCCCAAAGTGAGCGGCAATCTGCTCTTCCGCGACGTGGGTCAGATCAGTCCCTACGCGCAGGACGCGATGCTCTGGGCCGTGCAGAACAATATCCTCAACGGCGTCGGCAATGCGCACATCGCCCCGGACGCCGCGGCCACCCGCGCACAGGTCGCGGCCATAATGGCCAGATACCTGCAAAACCTGAGCTGAGTATCACACGCAATACGCCGCCCCGTGCATCGCACGGGGCGGCGTTCTCCTTTCGCGCAGCGTTTTTCAACGACATCTCCATCATGACATCAAACCCGGCAGTTGTGAATAGAAAACAGGCCGCCATGCAAAAAAACGACACAGGCACCGGGCGCGGCCGGTGCCTGTGCTGGAAAGAATGGAAAGAGATCAGAAGAGAGACTTCATTGCCTCATACAAGCCATTGGCGTCCATGCCGTTGCGGGCATAGAGGAATTCGGGATTCGCGATCGGGACGAAATGGTCCGGGCAGCCGCGGCTGAGCAGCTTGCAGGCGATGCCGGCCTCTGCAATGCACGAGCCGACCAGCTGACCAAGCCCGCCCATCAGGTTGTGGTCCTGTGCGGCGACAACGCGGCCAGTCCTGGCGGCGTCGATGACAGCCTGCTTGTCGAGCGGTTTGATCGTGAACATATCGACAACACGGATCTCCTTGCCAAGCTCGTTATGGATCCGCTTGGCAGCCTCCATGGCGAAATGGACCATAATACCGCTGCAGATGAACGCGCCGTCGTCGCCCTCGCGCGGGATCATCGCCTTGCCGATCTCATATTTCGCGTCCTCGGGATAGAGCGAGCTTGCCGCTTCACGGCCGAGGCGGATGTAGACGGGGGCATTCAGATCCATCGCCGCTTCGAGCAGCTTTGCGATCTGGAAGGGGTCGCCCGGCTCGAGAACGGTCATGTTGTCGCAGGCAACCATCAGTGCAGAGTCTTCCAGCCCGCAATGTGTGCAGCCGGAGGCCCCGTTGGAATACCCGGCGCCGTTGCCGATGATGACGACCGGCAGCTTGGAATAGCAGATGTCGGTACGCACCTGCTCATAGCAGCGCATCGATGCGAACGGCGCGAACGCGAACGCCAGCGGGCGGAAGCCCTCATGTGCCAGGCCGGCCGAAACGCTCATCAGGTTCTGCTCCGCAATGCCGACATTATAGCAGCGGTCAGGATATTTTTCCTTGAATGCCTGGATGCGGGAAGAGGTGTCGACGTCGGCGGTCAGGACGAGCATATCGTCATGCTTGTCGCCGAGCTCTGCCAGGCACTTTCCGACGGCATCGCGGGCACTGGTCATAAAGGTCATATTCAGGGTCATGTTCATTTCGCCCTGGAGCAGCTTGTCCTGCGCGTCACTCATGCTTCAGCACCCCACTTTCTTTCGTATGCTTCCGTGATCTCGGCCTTTGCCTGCTTCCAGTCTGCCTCGTTGAGGCAGCCGGCGTGCCAGGAGACCTGATTTTCCATAAAGCTGACGCCGTGGCCCTTGACGGTCTTGCCGATGATAACGGTCGGGACGTCGCTGTCCGGTGCGGGCAGGGCGTCGATCGCATCGAGGATCGCGTTCATGTCATGGCCGTCGAGCGTGACGACGTTCCAGCCGAAGGCGCGCCACTTGTCCGCGAACGGTTCCAGCGACATGAATTCCTCGGTCGGGCCGTCGAAGGACATCCCGTTGCGGTCGACGAAGACGACCAGATTGCCGAGCTTGTACTGATGGGCAAACATAGCCGCCTCCCAGATGGAGCCTTCGCCGCATTCGCCGTCGCCGACGACGGTAAACACGCGGCTGCCGGAGCCCTTGCGCTTGAGCGCGGCGGCCATGCCGCCGGCGACCGGGAAGCCGTGGCCGAGAGAGCCAGTGGACACGTCGACATAGGGGTTGGCCAGGTTGCACGAGTGCATACCGAAGCGGCCAAAGTCGGTTGCATATTCTTTGTAAATATCGCCGACGTCATAGCAGCCAATGGCCGCCTGGCTGAAGGAGGTGACGGCTGCCGCATGGCCCTTGGACAGGACGAAGCGGTCGCGGCCCGCCCGGCAGCGGGAAACGGATATGTACAGCACAGCCTGGAGATCATGGAGCTTCTGATGGGGCTCGTCCCGGTCGGGACAGGCTCGGCGCAGCAGCAGTTCGGCCGTCTGCATGTCGGAAGTCAGGAGTGCTGGCTCCTGCTGGGCTCCCGTCCGGACGGGCAGCAAAGCCTCGGCTTTTCCTCAGACTATGCCGCGCTGGAGTCGTTTTTCTCCGATCTGACCGATCTGCTCCAGCCGCTCGGGAATACCGACATCTGCATTTACCGGGAGCAGAATCTCTGCATCCTGCTCGCCGGCGGACAGGACGCAGAGCCGGAATGGGCGCTCTGGGCCGGGCGGATCAATGCGCTGGCTGCACGTCACGCGCTGGCCCCGATGGTTTTCGATATTTCAGATGTGCCGCTGCCGCTTTCACAGTGGCACAACCAGTGCCGCCTGCTGTTGGAGCTGCGTCAGCAGCGGTTCTTCTTCTCGCCGCTCTGCCTGCAGCCGAAGATGGCGTTTTCCTACTGCGTCCCCGTCACGCAGCAGCTGCTCCATGAAAAGCTGTCCGCGCTCTCGCTCAGCATGCAGTATGCGCGGCAGGCAGAGGCGCTTGCGATCCTGGACGAGCTGCAAAGCATTGTCAGTCACAGCATGTCCAACGAGATCTGCTCGTTCGTCATGACGCAGATCACGGTCCAGATGTATTCGCTGAGCGGCAGCTTCGGCGTCGATCCGACGGTTGCGCCGCTCCTGCTCGGAACACAGCGACCGTCGACAGTCGAAGCACTGTTCGCGGTCTGCCGGGAGCAGATGACAGCGCTGTTTGCCAATATCCGCAATCTGCGGACGGCCCCCAATTCCGCCGTAGACGAGCTTTGCCGCTATGTGGCGCAGAACCTGGCCGAGCCGCTGACGCTGACCGCGGCCGCGGAGTACGTCCACATGAATCCGGCCTATCTCAGCCGCGTGTTCAAGAAGGAGACCGGGCAGACGTTCAGCGCTTACGTGAGCGAGCAGCGCATCCGCCGCGCGATGCAGCTGCTGCAGACAAAGGACCGCATCATCGACATTGCCGGCAACGTCGGCTTTGAGAACTCCAAATATTTCAGCCAGGTCTTCAAAAAACAAACCGGCATGACGCCGCAGGAATACCGTGCGTCCATGCAGAAGGAGGCAGAATTATGATCCAGTCGCTTCGGATGCAGCCGAATCGGAAACTGTATTTTCAGGAACTGCCCATGCCGCCCGCGCCGGGGCCGGAGGAGGTTCAGATCCGCATGGCCTTCGCGTCGATCTGCGGCTATGATATGATGATGCTGCGCGGGTCGGCGGCATATCCCTTGAATGGATACCTCGGCCATGAGGGCTCCGGCATTATCACAGCCGTGGGCGAGCATGTCCGCGCGCTCCGCCCAGGTGACCGCGTGACGATCAATCCCTATACGCCATGCGGACTCTGTGATGCCTGCCGCAGCAACCGCTCGGAATACTGCACGAACCCCGGCATCGGATATTCCAATCTGATGACGGAATATCTCAACATCCGCCAGCAGCAGGTCTTTCGCCTGCCGGAGCAAGTGAGTCTCCGCGCGGGGAGCTTAATTGAGCCGCTGATGATGGCAATGCACGCGGTGTCCAAGGCAAAACTCGGCTACGGCCGGCGTGTGATCCTGCTGGGCTGCGGCGCGATGGGGCAGATCATCCTCAAGCTCGTGCGGCAGCACCCGGTCAGGCAGATCGTCGTGGTAGAGCCGGTCGCGGAAAAGCGGGCCGCGGCGCTGCGTTTCGGCGCGGATGTTGTGATCGACCCGAACACGCAGAGTGTCATGACGGAGGCGCTGCGGCTCACCGGCGGCATCGGCTACGACGCGGTGATTGAGGTCAGCGGCGACCGGAAATCGGCAGAGCTCTGCGTCAACCTTGTCGCGCGCGGCGGCTCGGTCGTGTTTTTCGGCCTCTACGGCATGGACTATAATCTGGAGCTGAACCTCTTCACGCTCTACTGGAAGGACGCTACGCTTTCCGCGGTCTGCGTGCCGAGCGGCCAGTTCCCGGCGGCGATCGCCATGGCAAAGCAGCTGAAGCTGGAGGAGGTCATCTCCTGCGAGCTTCCGTTTTCCAAGGGGATCGAGGCCTTCCGGGAGAAATCGAGCGGCCGTGAGGCCAAAGTCATGCTGTGCTTTGAACAGGAGAAACACAAATGCTGACACTTGCACCATTTACCTTTTGCGCCAACAATGTGCCCGGGCCGGATCCGGTCCGGGCGATGGATATGGCGCACCGCTGCGGCTTCCGCACGATCGAGCTGTCCGCCATCGACGGGATCAGCGAGCAGATCGTGGCGGAGCGCGTTTGCCCGCGCTACGTCTCGGAGATCGCACGGGAACTGGACAAGCACGGCCTGCGCTGCACGGCCGTTTCGGCCCACTGCGATATGACGGACGAGGCGCAGTTTGCGCGGCTGCTGAAAAAGATCAAGTTTGCCGGCGAGATCGGCGCGAAAACGGTCAATACGCGCTGCGGCCCGAAAGCACGATATACCGTATTTCTGGACCATGTCCGCCGGGCGGCGGAGCTGGCGGAGCGCTATGGGATGCGGCTGGGGCTGGAATCTTACGGCGACATTGCGGGACCGGCGCGGGAATGCGGGCCGGTGTTCGCGGAATTGAAAGCGCTTCCGAATGTGGAATATACGTATGATCCCGGAAATACATATCGCTATTGCCGCGGGCAGATCCGGCTGGACGAGGATCTGCAGAATGCGTCTGTTCCGGTCACATATCTGCACATGAAGGACGGGAGCATCCATGACGGCTTCATCTGGAACGAGCCGATCGGTCAGGGTGTCTTTCCGTATCCGGCGATGTTTGCCGCGCTGGAACAGCAGACCGAAACGCTTCCCTGCGCGCTGGAAATGCCGATGAGCTTCTGCGTCAGGGTGGAGGATCTGTCCTTCCGGTTTTTGGAGCCGGCGGAGGAGACGATCTATACGCAGATCATGCAGTCGGTCGAATATGTCGGGCGGCTGGTGAAGATCTGCTATGAATGAGGCGACAAGCCGGCTGTGCAATGTGGGCAGACAATTTTTGCAATAGATGGTCGCGGCCGGGGCGGATGTAAGATCCGTTCCGGCGCCTTTCTACTTGCAGATTTCCGCAAGATCCTGTATAATTAAGGAAAAACAGTGAAGGGAGGCGGCGGAATGACCGCAGACGAGGCCTTATACCGCCGCTATCTGGACGGCGACGACGATGGGCTGGACGCTCTGATGAAAAAATACGGTGATTCTCTGACGCTGTATATCGACGGCTACCTGCACGACGCCCACGAGGCCGAGGAGCTGATGCTGGACGTCTTTGCCTATCTGTTCACGAAAAAGCCGCGCATCCGGGACGGCGGCTTTAAGGCATACCTCTATAAAGCGGCGCGGCATACGGCGCTGCGCCGCAAGAGCAAACGTATGCTCCTGTTCAGTCTGGACGGGCTGGCGAATGAGCCGGACGGGCAGCTGCTGGCGGAAGAGGTCGTCCGGACGGCGGAACGGAATCGCATCCTGCATTTCTGCATGGATGAAATGAACCCGGACTATCGTGAGGTCCTCTACCTCACCTATTTTGAGGATATGAGCTACGCGCAGGCGGCGGAGGTCACGGGAAAAA
>CAJMLC010000032.1 GCA_905214155.1 uncultured bacterium
TAAATTCATTTTCTGATGCCTTGATTGTAGCAAGATGGAGTATGGCCCACCATATTGCGAAATGATGATCGACGCGAGCTGTGGGTTCACGTTCGCGATCTTCACCGGGTATTGCAGCTTTTTCTCATACACAAACATGGCTCAATCCTCCTGCTCGTAATCCCAAGGCCACGGATCGTCGGGCCAGGTGTAGGTGCCGCTCATCGCGGACTCCATCTGCGTCAGCGCCGTGCCATCCTGCTCCAGCTGTTGAAGCTGATGGCCGTACAGCTCGACATATTGATTGTAAAGCTCCACAGCGTCGCTGTCGCTGCGGTGCGTGTCGAGGTAGAGGCCGAGCTCGTTGATCGCGAAGCCAAGCTCCTGCAAGGTGTGGAGCGCAGTCTGGCGCAGCTCCTGCGTGTTCTCCTGACCGGCAAGTGGCAGGTCGAGTCCCGGGAATAGCGTCCCCCGGATGATGGCACAGCCGGGCTTGTAGCGCTCCGGATTCTGCAGCTGGAACGGGACATACGGATTGGCCAGCGGCGCACAGGCAGGCAGATTGCCCTGCCCGTTGGCGCAGGTCGCGGCGGCCGTCTCCTGCCCCTCGTATTTCATAGAATCGTTCAAGGTAAGTAGCTCCTTTCGTCATTCGACTGGGTTTTTACCCTGAACCACTCTATGAATGCGCGGCGAAAAATGTGCAAAACAGCGGCGATCCGTCAGATCGCCGCCTATTTGACTCTATTTCAGCAGATCAAGGAATTCCTGTTCGGAAAGAACCGGGATGCCCAGCTCGTTTGCCTTTTTCAGCTTGCTGCCCGCATTCTCGCCCGCGACGACGTAGGTAGTCTTCTTTGAGACGGAACCTGCCGCCTTGCCGCCGAAGGATTCGATCTTCTCGGTGGCTTCTTCGCGGGTGAAGAGGCTCAGTGCCCCGGTCAGCACGAAGGTTTTGCCTGCAAAGCGCGTGTCCGTTACCTGCTTCTGCGACGCGAAATTGACGCCCGCCGCGCGCAGCCGCGCGATGAGATCCTGCGACTGCGGATCGGAGAACCAGTCGAGGATGCTCTCCGCCGTGGTCTCTCCAATATCCGGCACGGCGGTCAGCTCTTCCTCCGTCGCCGCCATCAGCGCGTCGAGCGAGCCGAACGTCATCGCCAGCACCTTGGCTGCCTTTGATCCCACCTGCCGAATGCCAAACGCGCAGAGCAGCCGCGAGAGGTCGTTGCCCTTGCTGGTCTCGATGGCCTTTTGCAGGTTTTCTGCGGATTTTTCACCCTGGCCCGGCAGCGCTGCAAACTTTGCAAAATCCAGGCTGTAAAGGTCGGCAGGATTCGAAATCATGTTCTGCGCGATGAGCGTGTCGATGATTGCGCTGCCGAGGCCGTCGATGTTCATCGCCTCGCGCGAGACGAAATGTGCCAGATTGCGGCTCAGCTGCGCGGGACACTCCGCGCCGGTGCAGCGGAGCGCCACGCCGTCCTCGTCGCGCACGACCGGCGCGCCGCAGACCGGACAGCGGCTTGGCAGTTGGTACGGCACGGCGCCCGCCGGGCGCTTGTCCAGCTCGACCTCGAGAATTTCGGGGATGATCTCCCCTGCTTTCCGGATCTTGACCGTGTCGCCGATGCGGATGTCCTTTTCCGTGATGAAATCCTGATTGTGGAGCGTCGCGGCCGTGACTGTCGTCCCGGCCAGATGCACCGGCGCAACAATGGCCCTCGGCGTCAGGACGCCCGTCCGCCCGACCTGCACCACGATGTCCTGCAGCACGGTCGATTTGATCTCCGGCGGATATTTGAACGCCGCGGCCCAGCGCGGGAACTTCGCCGTGCTGCCCATGCGTTCGCGCGCGGCGAGGTCGTTCAGCTTCATGACCGCGCCGTCGATGTCGTAGGAGAGCGTATAGCGCGTCTCGTTGAGGTCCTCGATGAGCGCCCCGGCTCGGTCCATGTCGCGGCAAAGCGTGTACGGGATGACCTTGAAGCCGAGGCTTCGCAGATAGTCCAGCGTCTCGCTGTGCGTCCGAAACGTGCGCCCCTCGGCAAGCTGTAAATTGAAGACCAGAATGTCCAGGCGGCGCTTCGCCGCGATCTTCGGGTCGAGCTGCCGCAGCGACCCCGCTGCGGCGTTGCGCGGATTGGCAAAGAGGGGCTTTCCTGCCTGCTCCTGCTGCGCGTTCAGCGCTTCGAACGACGCACGCGGCATGAACACCTCGCCGCGCACGATGAGCCGGGACGGCGCGCCCTCAAGCCGCATCGGAATGGAACGAATGGTTTTGAGATTTTCCGTCACGTCCTCGCCGACAAGGCCGTCGCCGCGCGTGGCGCCGCGCGTAAAGACGCCGTCGAGGTACTCCAGCGCCACGGAAAGCCCGTCGACCTTCGGCTCGACCGAATACTCCGCCTCCGGCTCCTCTGTGCGGACGCGCGCGTCAAATTCGCGCAGCTCGTCGAGCGAGAAGACGTCCTGCAAGCTCTCGAGCGGCACCGCGTGCTGTACCTTCTGAAACGCACTGATCGCCTCACCGCCGACGCGCCGCGTAGGGCTGGTTGGCGAGGCATACTGCGGATATTCCTTTTCCAGATCCTCCAACCGGCGGAGAATATGGTCGTAGGTATAGTCGTCGATCTTCGGGTCGTCCAGCACGTAATATTGCCGGTTGTGGTATTCCAGCTCGCGCGTGAGCTGTTCGATCTCCTGTCTGGGGTCCATAAAAACTCCCCTCTCGTCAGTTTAGTTGTAAAAATGTCTCCGGCACACGGCCGACGATGACCGTCTCGGCCAGAATGACGTCGTTCGTGACGTCCGTGGCCTGCATCCCGGCAGGCGTCAGGAACGTGATGTTCACAGAAAATGTGATCCAGATTTTCTGTAGACTCTGGTTGATGCCGCAGTCGGTGAAGCTCGAATAAAAGTCCGCATTCGTCATATTCAGCGTCACGACCTTCACCGGCAGGCGCAGCCCGCGCCCGGCAAAGAACGACGGCAGGAACAGGCTCCCCAGCGGGACGCCGAGGTCTCGGATCTCGACCTCGGACACCAGATCGTCCAGCGCGGCAAAGACCTCCGCCTTCAGCAGCGCGATCTGCCCCGTATCGGTGCGCATGGCCGTGATCTGCCCGGTCTCATCCTTTTCAAAGGAGATGAGTCCGCCGTAGTCCGCCGTGCCTTCGGCCATCTGTCGGTTCACCGCCCCAGCCAGCGCGCTCGACGCCGCGTTCACGACCTGGGTCTCCGCGATCGTGCGCAGCATGGGCCGGATGCGGAACTGGATGCCAAGCGCCGCCGCAAGAATCATCGCCAGCAGCACCAGCAGTGAAAACCGCCGCCGTCTTCTCCGCTTCCGGTTCATGCTACCACCTCTCCTCGCATCAATTTATGCGTCGAGGAGCGTGAAAAATGCCTTTATAACTTGGTCATGTGTTGACTTGCGGTGTTCGCCATCAGGCGCTTCGTGCCGATGCCGTCGAACGCGATCTCGAGCAGCGCGTCGTTCCCCATCGGGAGCACCGTGAGCACCATGCCTCGGCCAAATGCCTTGTGCTGGATCATGTCGCCCTTGGCGAACTGGATGTTTGCCTGCTTCGGCGCGGCGCCGGTCAACGAGGAATAGTCCTTGCGCGGCGGACGCGGTGCGCGCTGCTTGTGAACGCCGTAGCCTCCGCCATAGCCGCCCACCTGTGACACCTCGTCATAGCTCCGCTCCGGCCGCGGCTTGAAGCCGCCGCGCTTTTCCACAAACTCCTCCGGCAGCTCGTCGACGAAGCGTGAGGCGATGTTCGTCGTCGTGCGGCCATAGAGCATGCGCTGACGCGCGTAGGAGATGTTCAGCGTCTGCTTTGCCCGCGTGATCGCCACGTAGCAAAGCCGCCGCTCCTCCTCCATCTCCTCCGGGTCGCCGAGGCAGCGGTTGCCGGGGAACAGGCCCTCTTCAAAGCCGACGAGATACACGTGCGGGAACTCCAGGCCCTTTGCCGCGTGCATCGTCATCATCACGACGGCATCGGCGTCCGCGTCATACTGCTCGATGTCGGTGTAGAGCGCGATCTCCTCCAAAAAACCGCTGAGTGTCGGCGTGTCGGTGTTCTCCATATAGCTTAAAATGCTGGATTTCAGCTCTCGCACGTTCTCGAGCCGCGTGCGCGACTCCACATCGTTCTTCTCCTCGAGCATCGCAACATAGCCCGTGCGGATGAGGACCTCTTCATAAAAGTCCGGCAGCGTCAGCGTAAACAGCAGCTGCGCGCATTCCTCGATCATGTCCGAAAACGCCGTCAGCTTGCCCACGGCCTTCTCCATGCTGGGATAGTCCTTCGCGTGCAGGATGACCTCGTAGAGCGGCACATTCGCTGCGTCCGCCTGCCGCTGCGCCATCTCGACGGTTTTCGCGCCGATGCCACGCGGCGGCTGGTTGAGGATGCGCCGCAGGCGCAGATCGTCCGCGCGGTTGTTGATCAGGCACAGATACGCCAGCATATCCTTGACCTCGGCCCGGTCGAAGAAACGCGTGCCGCCGATGATGCGGTATGGGATGCCGTTGCGCTTGAATGCGTACTCGAGCGCGTTCGACTGCGCATTCGTCCGGTAGAGGATCGCGTAGTCCTTGAAATTCTGCCCCTTTGAGCGCGCGATGATCGAGCCTGCGACATAGTTCGCCTCATCCGATTCGTTCTGGGCTTCGAAGACCTTGATCTTCTCGCCCGCGCCGTTTTCGGTCCAGAGCTTTTTGCCCTTGCGGCCCTTGTTGTTCGAGATGACGGTGTTCGCCGCGTTCAGGATCGCCTGCGTCGAACGGTAGTTCTGCTCGAGCCGGATGACCTGTGCGCCCTTGTACTGCTGCTCGAACGAGAGGATGTTCTCGATCGTCGCGCCGCGGAATTTATAGATGCTCTGGTCGTCGTCGCCGACGACGCAGATGTTCTCATACCCACCGGCGAGCAGAGACGAAAGGCGGTATTGCAGCGCATTCGTGTCCTGATACTCATCGATGAGCACGTAATGGAACTTTCGCTGATAGAACGCGCGCACATCGTCAAACTGCTCGAGCAGCTCGACTGTTTTCAGAATGATGTCGTCAAAGTCCAGCGCGTTCGCCTCGTGCAGCCGCTTCTGATACTCGGCGTAGATCTGCGAGATCTTCTCCATGCGGTAATCGCCCGCGACGGCGGCCGTCTTGTCGAACTCCGCCGGAGACTGCATCTTGTCCTTGGCCCTGCCGATCACGGAGAGGGCCAGCCGCGGCGGGAATGCCTTTTCATCCATCTGAAAATCGCGCAGCACGTCCTTGATGACGCGCTCAGAGTCCGCGGAGTCGTAGATCGTGAAGCTGGACGAGTAGCCCTCCAGCCGGTCGATGTCCCGCCGCAGAATGCGGCAGCAGGCCGAGTGGAACGTCATCGCCCAGACATCGAGGGCCTCCGGCCCGAGCATCCGCTCGAGCCGCTCCTTGAGTTCGTTCGCCGCCTTGTTTGTAAACGTGATCGCGATGATCGACCACGGCGCGGCGGGATGCAGCGCCGAGAGCGCCTCGGCCCGCTGCTTCATGGTCTCGTCGCCCGTCTCGAGATAGCCTTCGAGAAATTCCACATCCTCGTCCGTGACATAGTCCGGGATCTCATTGGAGTCTGACGCCTCGCCGAATGCGATGAGGTTCGCAATGCGGTTGATGAGCACGGTCGTCTTGCCGCTGCCCGCGCCGGCCAGCAGCAGCAGCGGCCCCTGCGTGGTCATGACCGCGCGGCGCTGCATGTCGTTCAGGCCCGAAAAACGCCGGGCGATGACCGCACGGCGTGCCGTTAAGAATCTTGCTTCCAATTCTGCTTTCATAGGTCCACCTTTGCCGCCGCCAGTGTGGCGGCGAATATTCGATGGCTCTATTTTAGTATATTTTTCGCGGTTTGTCCATTACAAAAACGCGCGCAGCTGCCCCAGCGCCTTTTTCTCGATGCGGCTCACCTGTACCTGCGACACACCGAGCAGCCCCGCGATCTTCTGCTGCGTCAGGCCGTGGAAATAGCGCAGGTCGATCACTATCCGCTCGCGCTCCGTCAGCTGCGCAAGCGCGTTCCGCAGCGAAAGGGACTCTAAGATCCGGTCCTCCATCCCGTCCGTACAGAGCACATCCTCGAGGGAGAAGCCCTCCTCGCCGCTCTCGCGCTGAATGGACTCCGCCATGCCCGTCGCGGTCTCCGCCATGGCGATCTCCTCCGGCGTCAGGCCGAGCTCCGCCGCCAGCTCCGAGACCGCAGGCTCGCGCCCGAGCGTCCCGGTCAGGCGCGTGCGCGCCTGATGGATCTGCGCGGCGCGCTCTTTCAGGCTCCGGCTGACCTTCACCTGCCCGTCGTCGCGCAGAAAGCGGCGGATCTCGCCTGCGATCTTCGGCACAGCGTAGGTCGAAAACTGCGTCCCATAGCTGAGGTCAAACCCCGCCACCGCCTTCAGAAAGCCGACGCAGCCGAGCTGATAGAGATCGTCCGGCTCTGTGCCCCGGCCAAAATAGCGCCGCGCGATCGACCAGATCAGGCCCGAATTTTCCACGACCAGCTGCTCGGCCGCCGACCGGTCGCCCGCCTGTGCCGCGCGGATGAGCGTCTGCGTACTCAACTGGCGTCCCCCCGGCGGACGATCTTGCGCTTCATATGTACCGTTGTCCCCTTGCCGACCTTCGACGTCACGCGCAGGCTCGTCATAAAGCTCTCCATGATCGTGAAGCCCATGCCGCTGCGCTCTTCGCCGCCGGTGGTGAACATCGGCGTGCGTGCCTGCTCAATGTCCGGGATGCCGCGGCCCTTGTCGCGGATGACGATGTCGAGCGTCCGCCCCTCGAGGATGCGGCAGCGGAGCGTGATCGTCCCGATGCGGTCGGGATAGGCGTGTACGATGCAGTTTGTCACGGCCTCGGAGACCGCCGTTTTGATGTCCCCCAGCTCGTCCATCGTCGGGTCGAGCTGCGCGGCAAAGCACGCCACGAGCGAACGGGCCAGCGCCTCGTTGGCCGACCGGCTGGGAAATTCCACCGATAAGTAATTTTCAACTTTCATAGACCAGACCTCTTTCTTCGATCTTCACGATTTGTTCCAGCCCCGACGCGCGGAGCACCTTCATCGGCTGCGGCGGCACGTTCTCCACGATCACCTCGCCGCGCAGCTCACGCATACGGCGGATGCAGGAGATGATGATGGCGATGCCGCTCGAATCCATGAACGTCACGTCCCGGAAATCCAGCACACCGACCGCCGGCAGATAGAGGTCGATCTTGTTGCCGAGCACGCGCATCACATCCTTTGCGCCGTGGTGGTCGATGTCGCCCTTCAGCGCGATCATCAGCCGCTTGTCCTGTAAGAAACTTGTCAGATTCATTCGTGCTTCAACTCCAAACAAAAAATGGACACGCAGAATCCCTTCTGCGTGTCCATTATACGTGGTTTGGGGAAAATAAACGGTCGAAACGGACTGGAATGCTGAAAAATCAGCGAGGAGCACAATCGATCTTACTTCTTTAAGCGCTTTTCGCTTTCCTCGAGCTGTTCCAGCAGCGCCTTCGCCTTGGCCAGCTTTTCGCGCTGGTCGTTCACGACCTTCTCCGGCGCACGGGAGACGAAGCTCTCGTTGCTGAGTTTGCCCTCGAACATGGCGATCTGCTTGAGGCAGTTCTCCTTCTCCTTCGCGATACGGGCCAGCTCCTTCTCAAAGTCAACCAGCTCGGCCAGCGGGATGAAGATGCGTGCTGCGTGCGTCACGACCTCGACCATGCCCTCGCGCTCCATTGCGCCCTCGTCCACGGTGCCGCTGACGGTGACGCCCTCGGCCCCGGCGAGGCGGCCGAAGAACGGAATACCTGCGGTGAAAACGTTCTGCCGCTGCGTGGAGATCGTCATGTTCACACGCTTGTTCGCCGGGACGTTCATCTCGGCGCGGCGGGCACGGATGGCCGTAATCGCGTCCTTGACCAGCTCCATCGATTCCTCGTCGGCCGGGAACGCCAGCTTGTCACGCCAGACGGGCCAGTCACTCGCCATGATGAACTTACCCTCGTGCGGGATGGCCTGCCAGATCTCCTCGGTGATGAACGGCATGAACGGGTGCAGCAGCCGCAGGATCTGGTCGAGCACATAGACCAGCACGCGCTGCGCGGCGAGCTTGCTCTGCTCGTTCTCGCTGTAGAGGCGCGTCTTCGTCAGCTCGATATACCAGTCGCAATATGTGTCCCAGATGAAGTCATAGACCTTGGCCGAGGCAACGCCCAGCTCGTAGGCGTCCATGTTCTCGGTCACTTCACGGATGAGCGTATTCAGCTTCGAGAGGACCCACTTGTCCTCGATCTCCAGCTGATCGAGCGCCGGCAGGCCCGGCTCTTCGATCGTCAGGTTCATCAGCACATAGCGGCTCGCGTTCCAGATCTTGTTGGCAAAGTTGCGCATCGCCTCGCACTTTTCGACGTAGAAGCGCATGTCGTTGCCGGGCGAGTTGCCGGTGATGAGGTTGAAGCGCAGCGCGTCCGCGCCGTACTTCTCGGCCATTTCCAGCGGGGCGATGCCGTTGCCGAGGGATTTGGACATCTTGCGGCCCTTGTCGTCGCGGACGAGGCCATGGATGAAGACAGTCTTGAACGGCTCCTTCTTCATCTGCTCCATGCCGGAGAAGACCATACGGGCCACCCAGAAGAAGATGATGTCATAGCCCGTGACCATATCGGTCGTCGGATACCAGTATTTCAGGTCTTCGGAGTTCAGATCGGGCCAGCCGAGCGTGGAGAACGGCCAGAGCGCAGACGAGAACCAGGTGTCGAGCACGTCCTCGTCGCGCGTCAGGTGCGTGCAGCCGCACTTTTCGCACTTCGTCGGATCTTCGCGGCTGACGTTGATATGGCCGCATTCGTCGCAGTACCACGCCGGGATCTGATGGCCCCACCAGAGCTGGCGGGAGATACACCAGTCGTGGACATTTTCCATCCAGTTGATATAGATCTTCGAGAACCGCTCCGGCACGAACTTGATCGTCCCGTCCTTCACGACGCGGATGGCCTCCTTGGCCAGCGGCGCCATCTTCACGAACCACTGCGCGGAGATGATCGGCTCCACGTCGTTGTGGCAGCGGTAGCAGGTGCCGACATTGTGGGAATACGGCTCCGTCTTCACGAGATAGCCCTCGGCCTCGAGATCGGCCACGATCGCCTTGCGGCACTCGTAGCGGTCGAGCCCGCAGTATTTGCCGCCGTTCTCGTTGACCTTGCCGTTGTCGTCGAGCACGCGGATGACCTCGAGATTGTGCCGCAGGCCGACCTCAAAGTCGTTCGGGTCGTGTGCCGGGGTCATCTTGACCGCGCCGGTGCCGAAGCCGATCTCGCAATACTCGTCGCCCACGATCGGGATCTCGCGGTTCATGATCGGCAGGATGCAGGTCTTGCCGATGAGGTGCTTGAACTTCTCGTCCTCCGGGTTGACGGCGACGCCGGTGTCGCCCATCATGGTCTCCGGGCGCGTCGTCGCGACGACGATGTCGCCGCTGCCATCGCTGAGCGGATAGCGGATATACCAGAGATGGCCGGGCTTGTCGACGTATTCGACCTCCGCATCGGAGAGCGCCGTCACGCAGTGCGGGCACCAGTTGATGATGCGGCTGCCCTTATAGATGAGGCCCTTGTCATAGAGCTCGCAGAACGTCTCGCGCACGGCCTTCGAGCAGCCCTCATCCATCGTGAAGCGGGAACGCGACCAGTCGCAGCTGACGCCGAGCTTCTTCTGCTGCTCGACGATGCGGCTGCCGTACTTTTCCTTCCATGCCCACACACGCTCAAGGAACTTTTCGCGGCCGAGGTCATAGCGGGTCAGCCCCTCCTTTGTGCGAAGCTCTTCTTCGACCTTGATCTGCGTGGCGATGCCCGCATGGTCGGTGCCCGGGAGCCACAGCGCGCTGTAGCCCTGCATGCGCTTGTAGCGCGTCAGGATGTCCTGCAGCGTGGAGTCCAGCGCGTGGCCCATGTGGAGCTGACCGGTGACGTTGGGGGGCGGCATGACGATGGAATATGGCTTCTTGTCCGGGTCGGCCTCGGCCTTGAAGCAGTCGTTTTCCATCCACATTTCGTAGATCTGGTTTTCGACCTGTTTCGGGTCATACTGTTTCGGTAATTCTTTTTTCATTGATATATACTCCTGTTTTCAGTTATTTCAGTATCATAAGCGGACAGTTCAGCGCGCCTTGCAGCGCCTCTGTCACAGACGAGACATCCTTTCCGACAAGGTCTGTAAGCTGCAGAACCGTCACAGACCGTCCCTGCCGGAGCACGATCAGATCCGCAGTCTGCGCGGCGGCGGTGATCTGGTCATAGTCCACGTGATTTTCGCCGCGCTTGGCTGTGATCGTCACGCCGTCGTCGCGCAGGCGGACCATCGCCTTCTGAGACGTCTCGATCCCGTTCAGGCTTTTCAGCAGCGTCCGGGCCGAGGGCTTTTCCATGCCCCAGGCGGCCTCGCGCCGCGTCAGGATCATATAGATGCTCGCGAGGATCGCTGCGGCCGCGACCGGCAGATAGATCGCGCGGTTGATGGCCGGGTTCGTCACAGCCGCATAGATCATCACCGCTGCCAAGACGATCATGAACGCCGCCACAAAGACGCGGCTGCGCCGCTGGCCTGCTGCGCGCTTTTCCGGGTCGGCCCCGGCCTCCGCCGCCTTCGTCGCGGCCAGCGCCTGCGCCAGCTGCGGCGTCAGTCGCTTTTCATCGTATTTTCCGATCATAAATGTAAAATCCAATGCAGATTCTCCCTGTAAAAGTTTCTTGTTATTTAGCTTCCACCTTGTAGGGGCGGACGACTCTGTCCGCCCGCACGATTTGCATATCCAAAATGTGAACCCCTTCGGCGAACTCGCAGTGCGGTAAGGGCCGATGAGGGCATCGGCCCCTACAAATTCTATCCTAGATTTCTCGAATCTCATACGCCGCAGGTATCAAGGACAAAACGCTCTAAATCCCAAAAATCGCCCTGAACGATAAGTTCAGGGCGATCGATGACCGTGGTACCACCTGAAGTTCCCGCGAACGCGGGCACTCGTGCCTCTGTAACGGGAGGACCCGGCGCAGCCTACTGGTTTCCGTTCGGTGCGCAGCTCAAAGGGGACGCGCAGGACCCGGCGCCGGAGCTTGCACCATCCGCTCCTTCTCTTTGCCGCCGCATGACCTGCTGATTCCTTTTCACAGCCAGTTGCAATATTCCATATCTTACCGAAAAACCGGCAAAATGTCAAGTATGCTCGAAAATCAGATGTCTTCGATGATCGGAGAAGGCTTCGCCGCCTGCGGGTTGACCAGCGCGCGGAACTTCGTGCGCGACTCGCGGATCTCGCTGAGCGACTGCGCGATGGCGTCCTCGGTGCGCTTCATGGCGTCGTCGACGTAATCGTTCGTCACCTGCTTGAGCTCCTTGATCTTCTGCTGCGCGGCCTTGACCATCTCGTCGGCCTGCTGGGCCGCCTGACGGGTGATCTCCTCGCGGGAGATCATCTGCTTGGCGCGCTGCTCGGCCTGCTTGAGGATGTTCTCGGCCTCGCGCTTGGCGTTCGTGATGACCTCGTTGCGGGACTCGACAATGGTCTTCGCCTGCTTCAGCTCGCCAGGGAGCTGATTGCTGATCTCGTCGAGCAGGTCGAGCACCTTGTCGCGTTCGACAACGCACTTTTCATTGCCCAGCGGCAGGCTCCATGCGTCCTGCACCATCTCATATAACGTCGTGATGATCTCTTCAATGCCGTTATTAGCCATTGTTGTGTCCTCCTCCGATTTGCCCCGCTATGCGGGCCTTGAAATCCGGTATGATCGCCGCCGGGAGGAAATCCTCCAGCGCCACGTCATACCGCCCGAGTTCTTTGACTGCGCTTGACGACAGATACATGAACTGATGCTCCGCAGTCAGGAACATCGTATCCAGTCCGGGGTTCAGCTTGTGGTTGACCAGTGCCATCTGGAATTCACGCTCGAAATCCGAGACGGCCCGAAGCCCCTTGACGATGATGGAGCTCCCCTGCTCCCGGGCAAAGTCTGCCAGCAGCTTGTCCGAGAACATGACCTCCACATTTGGAATGTCCGCCGTCACGCGGCGGATGAGCTCCACGCGCTCTGCCGCGGAAAACATGGGATGCTTGTCGACGTTGAACATCACGCAGACGATCAGCCGGTCAAAGCTCTTGGCCGCGCGCTGGATGATGTTGAGGTGCCCGTTCGTCACCGGGTCAAAGCTGCCGGGATAGATCGCTGTCTTCATGCTCGCTGCGCCTTTCGGAAAATCGTCACTGCCGTCTTGCCGTATTTGTAATCGCGCCAGTGCGTCAAGCCCGGAAAATCGTCGGCGAGCGCCTTTTCCACGGGTCTTTCGCAGATTATTATACCACCATCCGTCAGAATGTCAATTTCTGATATTCGTTTTAGGGCATTTTCCAGAAAAACTTCTGCGTAGGGTGGGTCGAGAAACACGAGGTCGAACCGTCCGCGCCCCGCGCCAAGGTACGATAGATAGTCCATCTGCACCACCTGCGCACGCTCGGCAAGGTGCGTCTTGGTCAGATTCTCGCGCACGACCTGACAGGCGTCGCGCCGCGCATCGACAAATACGGCCTCGCAGGCCCCGCGGCTGAGCGCCTCGATGCCGAGCTGGCCGGAGCCCGCGAACAGATCCAGCGCCCGTCGTCCCTCGACCTCAAACTGGATGGCCGAGAAGATCCCCTCCTTGACCTGGTCCATCGTGGGCCGCGTGTCCATGCCCTTCGGGGCCTTGAGCGTCATGCCTCGGGCCGTTCCTGTGATGACTCGCATTGGGTGTCCTCCTGATGAAAATACGAATAGACGGCCTGGGCCGCCGCCTCCGGCAGCACCTCGCGCAGCGCATTCAGATCTGCTTTCTGCACCGCGCTGACCGAGCGGAATTTTTTCAGCAGCTGTTCGCGCCGCTTCGGCCCCACGCCTAGGATCTTTTCGAGCGACGATTCGCGCAGCCGCTTCGAGCGCAGCTGCCGGTGATATTCGATCGCAAAGCGGTGCGTCTCCTCCTGGATGCGCCCGATGAGCGCAAACACGGCCTGATTGCCCGAAATGCCGATCTCGTGTCCATCCGCGGTCACGAGCGCGCGCGTCCGGTGCCGGTCGTCCTTGACCATGCCGTAGACCGGGATGTCGAGCGCGAACTCCCGCACGACCTCCTCCGCGATCTTTGCATGCTCCACGCCGCCGTCGATCAGCAGCGCGTTGGGCTTTTCTGAAAATCCGGCGTCACCCGCCGCAAAATGCCGCAGCCGCCGCGTGAGCACCTGCCGCATCGAGGCGTAATCGTCCTGATCCGGCATATCCTCCAATTTGAAGCGCTTATAGTCCTTTTTTGACGGCGCACCGTCGCAGAACACCACCATCGAGGCCACGATGTCCGTGCCCGCGATGTGGGAAATATCATAGGATTCCAGCCGGTGCAGCGGCTCGCTCCGCCCGAGCATCCCCTCCAGCAGCCGCAGCGCGCCATGCTGCCGCTCCTGCTTGTTCGTGACGCGCTCGGCCTCCTCGCGCGCATTTTTGTTCGCCAGCTCCACGAGCTTGACGTTGTCGCCGCGCTGCGGCCGATTGATGCGCACCTTTTTGCCGAGATTCTGCTGCAAAAGCTCCGCGAACAGCTCCGCGTCCTCCATCTCGCATGGCAGGAAGATCTGCTTCGGCGCGCCGCCGCGCGTCAGATAATACTGCTTGACCAGCGACGAGACTGTATCCTCCGGCGTCTCCGACGGTGTCAGGATCTCATAGTCCTTGTCCAGCAGATTCCCGTCCACAAAATGCAGCACGGCAAAGCAGGCTTTCGCTTCGCTCTGATAATAGCCGATCACGTCGGTGTTCGCCATCGTCCCGGCCGTGACGAGCTGCTTCTGGCTGA
Organism: uncultured bacterium; assembly: GCA_905214155.1. Lineage (GTDB taxonomy): Bacteria > Bacillota > Clostridia > Oscillospirales > Oscillospiraceae > CAG-170. The sequence goes on from CAJMLC010000032.1 coordinate 13,890, forward strand.
GCGATTCGACGGCCTTCAGCCGATCACGCAGCACCGCCGCCTGCTCAAATTCCAGCCGCTCCGCCGCGGCCTCCATCCGTTCCCGGATGTCCGCCGCCACATCCTGATACTTTCCTTCCAGCATCAGCACCATCTGCTGCGTTCTGGCACGGTATTCCGCCGGGTCGCGCGAGAGCTGGCACCAGGCGTCGCAGTGCCCCATGTGATAATTCAGGCACGGCCGCTCCTTGCCGAGGTCGCGCGGGAAGCGCTTGCTGCAGCGCGGCAGCTTCATTGCCAGGCGCAGCGTGTCGAGCATGTGCTGCGTCACATACCGCCCGCCGAACGGGCCGAAATACCGCGCGCCGTCGTTCGGCGCTTTGTTCGAAAGCTCGAACACCGGATATTCCTCCCGCAGATCGACACGCACATAGGGGTATCCCTTGCCGTCCTTCAGCAGGATGTTGTATTTCGGCTGATGACGCTTGATGAGCGAGCACTCGAGCACCAGCGCCTCAAATTCCGACGCCGCAACGATGACGTCAAAATGGTCGATATGCGCCACCATCTGCTTTGTCTTCGGCGTGTGGGCGGACGAATCCTGAAAATACTGGCTCACGCGGTTTTTCAGCTTTTTCGCCTTGCCGACGTAGATGACCGTGCCGGTCTTGTCGTGCATGATATACACGCCCGGCGCGTATGGCAGCGAGAGCGC
>CAJMLC010000033.1 GCA_905214155.1 uncultured bacterium
ATTCAAGGGGACCGTCCTGACCATCTCGCACGACCGCTATTTCCTCGACCGCGTGGTCAGTCGCGTGATCGAGATCCACGACGGGAAGGCGGAATTCTATTCCGGCAATTACTCGTTCTATGTGCAGGAAAAGCAGGCACGCTTTGAGCTGCAATTGAAGCAGTATGAAAAGGAGCAGGCGAAGCTCGGACAGCTGGGCTTCACGCTCGAGCGCATGAAGGGCTGGGGCATCAACAACCGGACGCTCTACCGGCGAGCCATGTCGATCCAGCACCGGATGGACCGCATTCAGAAGACCGACCGGCCCACGCAGGAGAAGACGATGCGGGCGCGCTTTGCGCAGCGGGAATTTTTCGGCGATGAGGTCCTCGCGGTGAAGGGGCTTGGGAAAAGCTTCGACGGGCGGACGCTCTTTGAGGATGTGGAGCTGGACGTTGCGGGCGGGGAGCGCATCGCGCTGCTCGGCGACAACGGGACGGGCAAGAGCACGTTCTTAAAGGTGCTGCTCGGCGAACTGGCCCCGGACTGCGGAAAGATCAAATTCGGGCCGACGGTGAAGTGGGCCTATCTGCCGCAGATCATCCATTTTGACCATCCGGAGCGAACGCTGCTCGATACGATGCTCTATGAGAAGGGCTGCTCGGTGCAGGTGGCGCGCGACCGGCTGGGTGCATACCTCTTTGAGGGCGAGGACGTATTCAAGCCCGTCTCGGCCCTGTCCGGCGGGGAGCAGAGCCGCCTGCGGCTCTGCATGCTGATGGACGAGAAGATCAACCTGCTGATCCTCGACGAGCCGACGAACCATCTCGATATTGCATCGCGCGAGTGGGTGGAGGATGCGCTGGAGGACTATGAGGGCGCGCTGATCTTCGTGTCGCACGACCGGTATTTTGTGGACAAGTTCGCCACAAGAGTCTGGGAGCTGGAGAATGCGCACATCCGCGATTTCCTCTGCGGGTATCAGAAATACCGCGCAATCAAGGAGAAGGAGGCCATCGCGGCCCAGGCGCAGAACGTCCCGGAACGGCGCGAGCGTAAGGAGAAGCCGAAGCCGACGACACCGAACAGCAAGGCCGTCGAGAAAAAGCTCCGCGCGGTGGAGCGCGAGGTGGAAAAACAGGAGGCGGCTGTGGCGGCGTATGATCCGCTGATCGAGGCGGCGGCCAGCGACTATCAGGAGCTGGCGCGGCTGATGGCCGAGAAGGCCGGGGCTGAGACGCAGCTCTCGCAGCTGATGGAACAGTGGGAGGAACTGAGCCTCGCGCTGGAGGGCGAAGGATGAGTATTTTGTGGTTGGCCGCGATTTGCGCGGCGCTTGGGATCGGGTGCCTGCTGACACCGTGGCACATCGGGATGACGGGTGTATGTCTGCTGCTGCTCGCTGCGGTGATGACGGCGTGCCATTTTTTGCGCGGCGAGAAGGGAAAACGCTGGCGGCGGGTGCTCTGGAGCCTCGCGGCGCTTGGGATGGCGCTTGTGTTCGGTATGATGGGCTTCATCGCCCTCGACGGGCGGGATAATGCGCCGGAGGAGGATGTGCCGTTTGTGGTCGTCCTCGGGGCGCAGACGCACGGCGACCGGCCGAGCCGCACGCTGCGCGAGCGGCTCGATCTCGCGGCAGACTATCTGGAGGCGCATCCGGCGGCGCGCGTGATCGTGTCCGGCGGGCAGGGCGCGGACGAGACGCAGACGGAGGCATCCGTCATGGAGGCGTATCTGCGGGAAGAGGGGATTGCGTCGGAGCGGATCGTGCAGGAGATGCAGGCGCGGACGACGCGCGAAAATCTTATCAACGCGAAAAAGCTGGCCGAAGAGGCTGGAATTTCGACGGAAACCGTGCTCATCATCACAAGTGAATATCATCTCAGCCGGGCAAAGTTCATTGCGCGGTCGCTCGGGATGGAGCCATTCGGGCTCGGGAGCACGACCACGCCGTGGATCCTGAAGGTCAACTATGAGCTGCGCGAGGCGTTTTCTTACGTGAAGGCGCTGGTGCAGGCGGGTTGATTTTCCGGAAACGGTGCATTATAATAACAAAAAACGGCGGTAGGTCCGCCGAAAAGGAGAATGATCATGAGTGGATCCTGCAGCGGCAACTGCTCGAACTGCGGTTCGGACTGCGCAAGCCGCCAGCCGGAGAGCCTGCTGGCCCCGGCCAACGCACATTCGAATGTAAAAAAGGTGATCGCCGTTGTGTCCGGCAAGGGCGGCGTCGGCAAGTCGACAGTGACGAGCCTGCTCGCCGTCGCGATGCACAAGCTGGGCTACAAGACGGCGATCCTGGACGCGGACATCACGGGCCCGTCCATCCCGCAGGCGTTCGGCCTGCATTCCTCCGCCGCGGGCAGCGACGAGGGCATCTTCCCGGTGGAGACCGAGGAAGGCATCAAGGTCATGTCGATCAATCTGCTGCTCGAGCACGAGACCGATCCGGTCGTCTGGCGCGGGCCGGTCGTGGCCGGAGCGGTGAAGCAGTTCTGGTCGGATGTGCAGTGGGGCGATGTGGACTATATGTTCGTCGACCTGCCGCCCGGAACGGGCGACGTGCCGCTGACGGTATTTCAGTCGCTGCCGGTGGACGGCGTGGTCATCGTGACGAGCCCGCAGAGCTTGGTCTCGATGATCGTGTCCAAGGCGGTCAACATGGCGCGGATGATGAACGTGCCGGTCTACGGCTTTGTGGAGAACTACAGCTATTTCCAGTGTCCGGACTGCGGAAAGCAGGTCGAGATCTTCGGCAAGAGCAATCTCGGCGAGATCGCGCTGGAATACAGCCTGCCGGTGCTGGCGCGGCTGCCGATCGACCCGAACGTCGCGGCGCTCTGCGACGCGGGGAAGATGGAGCAGGCCGACGTGTCCGGCGTGATGCCGGCGGCGGAGCTGATGGCCAAGGCGTAAATATACAAACGGCCTCCTCGGGAGAGGAGGCCGTTTTCCGGTTTTCGATGGAGCATGCAGGGTGAAAAAGCCTCCCTTGTGTAAAGGGAGGTGGCACGGCGCAGCCGTGAGTGATGAGGGCCGGGAAGCAAAAACAATACGGTGTGCAGTTGGGTGAGTGCTCCAGACCCTCATCCGGCCCTACGGGCCACCTTCCCCCAGGGGAAGGCAGCCGCTGCGGCGGGGATTCGTGTGGAGACGAAAAAAGCTCCCGGAGGGAGCTTTTAGGCGTAGGGTTCGAGGGTGGATCTGATGTAGTTGACATAATCCTCTGCCAGCTGGTTGGGGAACAGGATCTTGACGCGCGGGCCGAAGCTGGCGAGCCAGGAGAAGAACAGCGGCGAGACGGAGATGTCGGCGGTGAGGGTGAAATACTCGTCACCGTCGGGCACGAGCATGACGTCGCGGCCAAAACGGTCGATGACGACGCCGGCGAGCGAATTTTCAAAGCGGAGCCGGACCAGTGTGGTATCGCCGCGGAACATGCCGAAGACGCTCTTGCCGTATTTCGAGAGGTCGAGCTGGTCATATTCCGGGCCGAGGATGCGCGCTTCGCCGGTCTTGGCGATGTTGGCCATCTTGTCGACGCGGTAATGCGTGAGGCCGTGGCGCGGGGAGAGCGCGATGAGATAATAGTTTTCGTCCTGCCAGCAGAGCGCATAGGGACTGGCGGTATATTTGCCGGGGCGGTATTGGCGCTCGCCTTTCAGGTCCCAGTCGAAGTAGCGGAACGAGATCTGGCTGTCGTCGGCGATGGCCTCGTGCAGCCGGTCGACATTATAATAGATGCTCTCGTTCATGGTTTTGACGCGGCCCGCGACGACCACCTGACGGCGGAGCGATTTGGCCTCGTAGGTGCTGGCGAGCGTCTCGAGCTTGGAGATGAGCTGCAGCGATTTTTTCTCAGACAGGAATTTGCAGGACTGCACGGCATCGACGAGCAGCTTCAGCTCCGGCAGCTCAAATTCGTGGCTGGCCAGATAATATCCGCCGCCGGGGCCGCGGAGCTGGATCACGTCGAGGCCGTATTGCTGCAGACACTCCATATCGGAGTAAATACTTTTGCGCTCGGCGTGGATGCCCTTTTCCGCGAGCAGATCAATCATCATCTGTGCGGTCAGGATATGGTCGGCGTCAGACCGGGATTCCAGGATGTCTTTGAGATAGAGCAGCTTGAGCTTCTGATGTTCCGATCGTGGCATGTGATCCCTCCTTGTCTTACAGTTTACTACAAAATTCGCCGCTTGACAAGTATCGGACTGTTAATATTTAACGAATCTTGATAATTTTTGCGAAATCAGGTGTATAAAATGCAGCATTTCGGGTGTCACTTATCGATTTCCAGGGGATTTGCGGCCATGGCAGACACGGCGCAGACGCTTGGTGCGGATACGTTTCAGTTTTTTACGCGCAATCCGCGCGGCGGCGCGGCCAGGGCCATCGACCCGGAAGACGCCGCCGTGCTCCGTGCGCGGCAGCGGGAGGGCGTGATCGCGCCGGTGGTGGCGCATGCGCCGTATACGGTCAATCCGTGCGCGAAGGAGGACAAGACGCTGGAGTTTGCGCGGCAGACGATGGCGGACGATCTGCGGCGGCTGGAGCAGCTGCCGGGGAACTTCTACAATTTCCATCCGGGCAGCCACGTCGGCCAAGGGATCGAGACGGGCCTGCAGCGTGTGGCCGGGACGCTGGACGCGGTAATGTTTGAAGGGCAGAAGACCGTGGTGCTGTTGGAGACGATGGCTGGGAAGGGCACAGAGGTCGGCGGCCGGTTTGAGGAGCTGCGCGGGATCGTTGACCGCACGGCGCGGCCGGAGCTGCTCGGCGTCTGTCTCGACACGTGCCACGTCCACGATGCAGGCTATGACATTGTGAACGATCTGGACGGCGTGCTCGCGGAATTTGACCGGGTGATCGGCCTCGGGCGGCTGCGTGCGCTGCATCTGAATGACAGCAAAAATCCGCGCGGCGCGCACAAGGACCGGCACGAGCGGCTGGGTCAAGGATACATCGGATGGGAGGCGTTCCGCCGGATCGTGACGCATCCGGCGCTGCGCGGTCTGCCGATGATCCTCGAGACGCCGAACGAACTGCCGGGCTATGCGGAGGAGATCCGCGCGCTGCGGGAGATGGCGAAATCTGAATAAAGAATTTATTTGACGTATTTTCTGTGATGTGATATTTTAATTAAAATAGTGGGAGGTGGACGCATGGAGCGCGATTCGAACAGACGGTATTTCAAATGGGGCCTTACGGCGCTGGTCGTGATCTTCATCAGCATTCTGCTGGTGGTCATCTTTACGAATCTGCCGGGCTTTTTCACGGTTCTTGCGTCGATTGGGAAGATCTTATCGCCGCTCATCTCGGGCGTGGTGATCGCGTTTCTGCTCAATCCGCTGGTCAACTTTGTGGACTGCCGCCTCAGGCCGCTCCTGCAGAAGAAGCTTAAGGCCCAGACGGCGAAGAATCTCAGCCGCACGGCGGGCATCGTGATGGCGCTGATCGTGGCGGGCATTCTGGTGTATGGCTTCTTTGCGATGCTGCTGCCGCAGCTCTATGAGAGCGTGATGAGCATCGTGGACAACGCCGGTACATACTTCAACAGCATCGAGACCTGGGCCACGAACGTTCTGGAGGACAACCCCGACATCCAGGGCTATGTGGACAAGGGACTGGAGCAGCTGCGCGGCTTCATCGAAAACTGGGTGAAGACGACGTTCCTCAGCGATATGTCGAAGCTGGTGACGACGGTGTCGACGTCGGTGATCGCGGTGGTGAAGAGCCTGACGAACTTCATCATCGGCCTCGTCGCATCGATCTACATGCTGTGGTCAAAGGACACGTTCCGCGCGCAGACGAAGAAGATCATGGTCGCGACGATGCGTCCCTCGGCGGCGGACCGGCTGCTTGCGCTGGGGCGCAATGCGTATCGCATTTTCAACGGCTTCATCATCGGCAAGCTCATCGATTCGGCCATCATCGGCGTACTCTGCTACATCGGCTGCGAGATCCTGAAGATGCCGTTCACGGCGCTGGTCGCGACGATCGTGGGCATCACGAATATCATCCCGTTCTTCGGGCCGATCATCGGCGCGGTGCCGAGTGCGTTCCTGATCCTGCTGGTCGACCCGCTGAAGGCGTTCTATTTCGTCATCTTTGTGATCGTCCTACAGCAGCTGGACGGCAACGTCATCGGGCCGAAGATCCTCGGCAACACGGTTGGCATTTCGGGCTTCTGGGTGCTGGCGTCGATCACGATTGCGGCGAGCATCTTCGGCTTCGCTGGGATGCTGCTGGGCGTTCCGGTGTTCGCGCTGATCTATGTGCTGATCTCGGACGGCGTCAATGCGCGCCTGCGGAAAAAGCAGCATTCGACCGTGACGGAGGATTACCGCGACATCCAGACCGTGGAGGATCTGGTCATGCCGCCGCACGCGCCGCGCGTGGAGCCGCAGCCGGTCGGCGCGGCCCAGGCGGCACAGCCGGTCGGCGCGGAAGAGACAGAAGAACAGCAAGAACCTTGACAGTTGAGCGCCTCTCAGGGAATCGAGGGGCGCTCTGCGATTTTGGAGACGAGATATGGAATCGATTTTGGAAAATCTGGGCGCGTGGCTGGAGACGCTGCCGGAAGTGGGCCGCGGAGGCGGCGTGCTGCGGTATGTGGTGCCGCTGCTGGCGATCTTGATCGTGGCGCGGTGCGCGGTGTCGCTGCTGACGTTCCGGCGCGAGGCGGAGGTCTGGGCATGGCTGACGACGCAGACGGGCGACCGCATCCCCGTGACGCACTGGGAAAATCTGCTGGGCCGCGGACGGGGCAGCGATGTGCTGCTCGAATACCCGACGATCTCGCGGACGCACGCGGTCCTGACGCGGTATGACGATGGGAGCTGGTCGATCTTCGACTGCCGGTCGAAATCCGGGACGGAGCTGAACGGCGAGCCAGTGGAGTTTGCAGAGGTGAAATTCGGCGATGTGCTGAGCCTCGGCGGCGTACAGTTTACGCTCGTGCCGATCACGGCGGAGCAGGAGAAGATCCAGGCCGAGGCGCGCAGGCGCGGCGGCGTGGGCGTGACGCCGTCGGTGACGCTGCTGCTGCTCACGGTGTTTCAGCTGCTGGTGACGTTCCTGGCCGTGATGGGCTGCGGGCGGCGGCCGGAGGTGCTGCTGGCGTTTCTGGGTCTGATGCTGGTGGAATGGGCGCTGTTTTTCGGGCTGAAGCTGATGCGGCGGCGCGGCTTTGACGTGGAGACCATCGCGTTTTTCCTCACGACGATGGGCTTCGCCGTCGTGGCGGCGAGCGCGCCGGAGAGTCTGCTGAAGGAATTTCTCGCGCTCTGCGCGGGCCTCGTAGTGTTCCTCTTTGTGGGCTGGACGCTGCGCGACCTCGAGCGGGCGAAGGTGTTCCGCTACCTCGCCTCGGCGGCGGGTATTCTGCTTCTGGCGGTGAACCTCGTGCTCGGCACGGAAAAGTTCGGCGCGCGCAACTGGATCCAGCTGGGCGGCGTGTCGTTCCAGCCGTCGGAGCTGGTGAAGATCTGCTTCGTGTATGCGGGCGCGTCGACGCTGCACCGCCTGATGGCAAAGCGAAATTTGGTGATGTTCATCGGCTATTCGGCGGCCATCTGCGGCTGCCTCGCGCTGATGAACGACTTCGGCACGGCCATCATCTTCTTTGTGGCGTTCCTTGTGATCGCGTTTTTGCGCTCCGGCGACGTGGCGACGATCGCGCTGGCCTGCGCGGGCACGGGCTTTGCCGGGGTGCTGGCGCTGCGGTTCAAGCCCTATGCGCTCAAGCGCTTCTCCGCGTGGGGCCACGTGTGGGAAAACGCGCTGACGACCGGCTATTCGCAGACGCGGGCGATGATGTGCATCGCGTCGGGCGGATTGTTCGGCCTCGGCGCGGGTAAGGGATGGCTCCACAATGTCGGCGCGGCGGACACGGATCTCGTGTTCGCGCTGGTCAGCGAGGAGTGGGGGTTGATTCTGGCGGTGACGCTGGTGGCTGCGATTGCGGTGCTGGCGGTATTTGTGGTGCGGTCGGCCCCGGTGGGGCGGAGCTGCTTCTATACGATCGGTGCGTGCGCGGCGGTGACGATCCTCGTGACGCAGGCGATCTTGAACGTGTTCGGCACGGTGGACATCCTGCCGCTGACGGGCGTGACATTCCCGTTCGTGTCGAACGGCGGATCGAGCATGCTGTGCGTCTGGGGCCTGCTGGCGTTCGTCAAGGCCGCGGACACGCGGCAGAACGCGAGCTTCGCCATCCGTCTGCCGGGCAGAAAGGGGGCCTGACCGATGAAGAAGGTATCCGGGCGGGCGATCTTCCCACTGATCCTGGCGATCGTCCTCCTCGCGGGGACGGTGCTGCTCTGCGTGCGCTATTTTGCGAAGGCGGACGAGTGGGTCACGTTTTCGGGCAGCCCGCACGTCTACACGGGCGTGAATCTCGACGGCGGCGTCGTGACCGACCGGGACGGCACGCTGCTGCTCGACAGCACGGACGGACGGACCTATTCCGCCGACGCTGTGACGCGCACGGCGACGATGCACCTGCTGGGCGACCGGTATGGCTACATTCAGGCACCGCTGCTCGGCAGCTTTGCGGACGACATGATCGGCTTTGACAAGATCAACGGACTCTACGGCGCTGAGGGTACGGAGGCGAACGCCGCCCTGACGCTGAGCGCCGCCGCGCAGACAGCGGCCTATCAGGCCCTCGGGAATTACCACGGCACGGTCGGCGTCTACAACTACAAGACCGGCGAGATCCTCTGCGCGGTGACGTCGCCGAGCTATGACCCCGACAACATGCCGGACGTCGACGCCGACACGAGCGGTGCGTACGACGGAGTTTATGTCAACCGCTTTTTCCAGGCAGCCTATACGCCCGGCTCGATCTTCAAGATCGTGACGCTGGCTGCCGCGATCGAGACTGTGCCGGATTGGGAGAGCCTGACCTTCACCTGCGAAGGGAAGACCATCATCGGCGGGCAGGAGATCATCTGCGAAGGCGTCCACGGGACGATCACGCTGAAGCAGGCGCTGGCGCATTCGTGCAACGTGGCGTTTGGCGAGCTGGCCGGGAAGGTCGGCACAAAGGCGCTGATGGAGTACGCCGAAAAGCTCGGCCTGACCGAGAGCTTTGCATGCGACGGCATCCCGGTCAAGGCCGGAACTGTCGACCTCAAGGATGCGGACGCGGGCGACCTCGCGTGGGCCGGCATCGGGCAGTACACCGATCAGGTGAACGCGCTGACGTTTATGCGGGCGATGGGCCGCATCGCGGGCGGCGGCACGGCCGCAGAGCCATATCTGATGGCAAAGATCACGCGCGGCGAGAAGACCGTGTATGGGGCCAAGACCGAGACGAGCAGCCGTGCGCTCAAGGCTGAGACGGCCGCGAAGCTGACGGAATATCTGCGGAACAACGTGGCCACGATGTACGGCGACTGGCAGTTCGGCGGGCTGAATGTCTGTGCGAAGTCCGGCACGGCGGAACACGAGGGCGAGACGGCGGACGCGATGTTCGCGGGCTTCTGCGTGGATGAGAATTGTCCGCTGGCGTTCGTCGTGTTCGTGGAAAACGGCGGCTCGGGCAGCGCAGTGGCCGCGCCGATCGCCGCAAAGGTTTTGCAGGTCTGCGCGGCGGAGCTGCAATAGATAAATTGACGCCCCGGAACCATCTGGTTCCGGGGCGGTTTTGTTATTCTGGGTGGACAGGGAGTCAGACCCTTCCCGCTGCGGGGTAACCTTCCCCTCCGGGGAAGGTTGCCCCGCATCAAACCGAGGGGTACGTCAGCCGCGCGTTCCTTACGCGGCTGATGCAGACGCAACGTGAGGCGGATGAGGGTCGGGGAGCAAAAACGATACCTTATGCAGTCGGTTGAGTGCTCCATGCCCTCATCCGTCTGCTTCGCTTCGCTCCGCAGCCACCTTCCCCCAAGGGAAGGCTTTGGGCGGACATGGCCCGCCCGACAATCCCTCCGTCAGTTTCGCTGACACATCCCTTTACACAAGGGAGGATTCTGCTGCGGCGGGGATGGGATCAGAGATGGTACTGCTGGCTATATTCCTCGTAATAGCGCTCGTAGGTATCGGATTTCATCTCCTTGATGCTGGAGAGGTATTCGTGCGTGTCGAACGAGTCGGATTCCAGCTCGATCATGGCGACGGCAATGTTCGAACAGTGGTCGGCCACGCGCTCGTAGTTGGTCAGCAGGTCGTTGAAGAGGAAGCCGTTGAGCAGGGTGCAGTGGCCCTTTTGCAGGCGGTCGACGTGGTGGAGCTTCAGCTCGTCGCAGAGATCGTCGATCAGCTCTTCCAGAGGCTCCACGCGGGACGCCAGGGAGAGATCGTTTCGGATGAAGGCATTGACCGTGACGTGGACGATCTCGGTCAGGGCGCTCTCCAGCACGCCGAGCTCGCGCGCAGCGTCGTCGGAGAAGACGATGCTCTTCTCACGCATTTCCTTCGCCGTCTCGGCGAGATTGAGCGCGTGGTCGGAGATGCGCTCGAAATCAGAGATCGTGTGCAGGAATTTCGAGGCGTCCTCGTTCTGTTTCTCGGTCAGCTCCTGTCCGGTCAGCTTGACGAGGTAGCTGCCGAGGCGATCTTCGTAGCGGTCGACGACCTGCTCCATCTCGACGACGGTGCGATAGCCTTCGTCCGAGTAATGGTGCAGGAGGCGCATCGCCTCGGCGAGGTTTTCCTGCGCCTCGGCGGCCATGGAGTTGATGGTGATGCGGCTCTGCTCGATGGCGAGGGCCGGGTGCTGGATGAAGCGCTCTTCGAGGCGGATGGTCTCGTCCGTGGCCTCGGCCTGGACGGGCTTGTCCTTGACGAGCAGGTCGACAAGGCGCTCGATGAGGTCGATGAACGGCAGGAGGATGACCACCTTGACGAAGCGGAAGAGCGTGTTGACGAAGGCGATGGAGACGCTCGACATCGTCATGCTCATGAAATCAAAGTGTACGAAGGCGTTGACGAGATAGAAGGCCGCAGCCCAGAAGACGACGCCCACGACCTCGACGACGAGATAGACCATCGCGGTCCGCTTGCCGTCGACGTTTGCGCCGATGGCGGACAGCAGCACCGGCAGGGCCGCGCCGATGGCGATGCCCATGATGATCGGCAGGGCCATCGAAAAATCAATGACGCCCGTGGAGGCCAGCGCCTGCAGAATGCCGACGGCGGCCGATGCGCTCTGCAGCACGCAGGTGAACAGCGTGCCGAAGAGGATGCCAAGCAGGGGATTGGAGAATGTGGTGAGGATGCGGAGGAACGTGGGGTCGCTCCGCAGCGGGGAGACCGCCCCGGACATGGCGCTCATGCCGAACATCAGCACGGCGAAGCCCATCAGGATGTCGCCGATGTGGCGCTTCGTCTGGCTCTTGGAGAACATGCGCAGCACGATGCCGACCACCGAGATGATGCCCGTCAGCGTGGCCGTGGAAAACAGCTCGATCCATCCGCCGCCCCCGCCAAGGTCGGAAAGGCAGATGATCCAGCCCGTGATCGATGTGCCGAGGATGGCGCCCATGACGATGGAGATCGCCTGGCGCACCTTCATCATGCCGGAGTTCACGAAGCCGACCACCATGACCGACGTCGCCGACGACGACTGGATGACCGCGGTCACGCCGGTGCCAAGTAAAAATCCTTTCAACGGGCTGCCCGTCAGCTGGAACAGGATGACCTCCAGTTTGTTGCCCGCGACCTTTTTCAGTCCGTCTCCCATCAGCGCCATACCAAACAGGAACAGCGCGATCCCGCTCAGCAGCGAGATCAGATTCGCAACGCTCAATGCAATGTCCTCCGATTTTCAATGTACCTGTCTATGATACCGGCCCCATGTTAAATGCTGTGTAATTTTTATGTAAAATCCAAGTTAAATCTTGCAATTTCTCGATTCTTCACATACACTTAAGATAGAACGATAGAAGGAACAAAAACATGGGAACGGGAGGGCACCGGCATGATCTATTTTTTAGAGGACGATGAGTCCATCCGCAAGCTCGTGGTCTACGCGCTGGAGAGCCAGGGCTTTGCGGTGGAGGGCTTCGCGCTGCCGTCCGCGTTTCACCGCGCGATGGAGCGGGCCTTGCCGGAGCTGGTTTTGCTCGACATCATGCTCCCGGAGGAGGATGGGCTGCACATTCTGCGCGGCCTGCGCTCCGGCGCGGCCACGAGGACGATCCCGGTCATCCTGATCACCGCGCGCGACAGCGAATATGACCGCGTGTCTGGCCTCGACAGCGGTGCGGATGATTTTATCACGAAGCCGTTCAGCATGCTGGAGCTGGCGGCCCGCATTCGGGCCGTGCTGCGGCGGACAGGCTCGGCTGCGCCGCTGGAATATCAGCTCGGGCCGCTCCGCGTCTGCCCGGCGCAGCGGATCGTGCAGGTGGATGGCGCGGACGTGATGCTGACGAACAAGGAATTTGAGCTGCTCTGTCTGCTGCTGGAAAATCAGGGCATCGTCCTGCCGCGCGCGACGCTGATGGACCGGATCTGGGGCATGGAGCTGGAGCGGGAGAACCGCACGCTCGACGTCCACGTCCGGACGCTCCGGGCCAAGCTCGGCCCGGCGGGCGGCCTGATCGAGACGGTCCGCGGCGTGGGCTATAAGATGGGAGGCACGAGGGCATGACCGCGAAAATTTTCCGAAACAGCTTTTTCGTTGGCCTGCTCGTGCTGCTCGCCGCGGGGATCCTGTTCCTCAGCGTGATGTACGGCAACGACGAGACGCTCGCCTTTGACGAGCTGCGCGCCGAGACCGCCGCGCTGGCCCCGGCGGTGGAGCGGCTGGGCCTTTCGTATCTGGAGGAGACGAACCTGCCGGGGCGGGTCACATGGGTCGCGCCGGACGGCAGCGTCCTCTACGACAATTCTGCCCGGAAGGACGACATGGAAAACCACCTCGCCCGCGAGGAGATCGCGGCAGCATTGGCGAGCGGCGAGGGGCACGCGACGCGCCAGTCTGGCACGGACAGCGCGCGGACGCATTATTATGCGCTGCGCCTTTCAGACGGCTCGGTGCTCCGCACGGCGTGCACGCAGATGTCGCTGGCGCGGCTGATTTTGAATCTGCTGCTGCCGGTGCTCTGGATCGTGCTGCTGATTTTGGTTTTATGTGCGGCCGTCTCGTTCCGGCTGGCCCGGCAGATCACCAGCCCCATCAACCAGATCGACCTTGACGCGCCGGGCGAGAACGCCGTCTATCCGGAGCTGCGGCCGCTGGCTGCCCGTATCCGCGAGCAGAACCGGACCATCCGCCTCCAGCTCACGGAGCTTTCGCGGCGGCAGCAGGAATTTTCCGCGATCACGGAGCAGATGCGCGAGGGCTTTTTGCTGCTGGATGCCAACTGGGACATCCTCTCCGGCAACCGCAGCGCAAAAACGCTCCTTGCCCTGCCGCAGGACGCGGCGAACCTACGCGGCGCGGCCCTCCCGCCGGAGACGGCGCACGCGGTGGAGGCGGCCCTGTCCGGTACGCACGCCGAAGCGCTGCTGCACCTTTCGGACGGCGTCTGGCAGCTGACGGCAAACCCCGTGGCCAGCTTTGGCCGCCCGTCCGGCGCGGTGCTGCTGCTGATGGACGTCACCGAGCGGGAGGAGCGCGAAGCGCTCCGCCGCGAGTTTTCTGCCAACGTTTCGCACGAGCTGAAGACGCCGCTGACCTCCATCTCCGGCTTTGCCGAGCTGATGAAGGAGGGCCTTGTGCCGCCGGAAAAGATGCGGGAGTTTTCCGCGGACATCTATCGCGAATCGAGCCGGATGATCGCGCTCGTCGACGACATCATGAATCTGTCGAGGCTCGACGAGGGCGCGGCGCTGCCGCGGACAACGGTCGATCTTTACGCGCTGGCGGACGGTGTGATGCAGTCGCTGCAAGGCGCGGCGGGGCGCTGCGGCGTGACGATGCGGCTGCTGGGACAGCACGAGCGGGTCGAGGGCGTGGAGCAGCTGCTGCGTGAGATGCTCTACAATCTCTGTGACAACGCGATCAAGTACAATGTGCCGGGCGGGTCCGTTACGATCAATGTCTGGCGGAACGGGCAGCATCCGTGCGTTTCGGTGTCCGACACGGGCATCGGCATCCCGCAGGCGCATCAGGAACGCATCTTTGAGCGGTTTTATCGGGTCGATAAGAGCCATTCCCGCGAGGTCGGCGGGACGGGCCTCGGCCTGTCCATCGTCAAGCACGCGGCGCAGTATCACGGCGCGCAGCTCGAGCTCAAGAGCGCGCCGGGCAAGGGCACGGCCATCACGGTGACGTTCTGAAAGGCGGACATTTGATTTTGCGGATACGCAGCATCCTGTAGGGGCGGGCATTGCCCGCCCGCAAAGGCCCCCTCTGCGTCAGAAGAAGCCTGCTGCATTCCGTTTCCGCCGGGGCG
>CAJMLC010000034.1 GCA_905214155.1 uncultured bacterium
TTTCGCCGCCCCGGCGGAAGCGCAATGCAGCTGGCTTCTTCTGACGCCGCGGCGGGGACGAGCCGATGAGGGCATCGGCCCCTACAAAATGAAAAATAGCAAAAAACAGCCGCCCTTTCAGGCGGCTGTTTCATTCTCAGTCCTTATTGAAGATCTTGAAGATCTCATCAATATCGTCAATATCCTCGGCGGCCTGGGCCTTGGCCTTCTCGCTCGTCGCGGAGGTATACGCGCCGAGCTTGTTGGCCGGCTGCTGCCGCTGCTTGTCGTCAAAGCCGGTGGCGATGACCGTGACGCGCATCTCATCCTCGAGGTTGTCGTCGAACGCTGCGCCGAAGATGATGTTCGCCTCGGGGTTCGCCGCTTCCATGACGATGTTCGCCGCGGTCTCGACGTCGTCAAGAGCCAGCTCGCTCGAGCCTGCCACGTTGATCAGCACGCCCGTTGCGCCGTTGATGGACGTCTCCAGCAACGGGCTGGAAACGGCGGCCATCGCGGCCTGCTCGGCCTTGTCGCGGCCTGCCGCAGTGCCGACGCCCATGTGCGCGTGGCCCGCATCCTTCATGATCGCGGATACGTCCGCAAAGTCGAGGTTGATGATGACGTGCTCGCTGTAGCCGACCAGCTCGGAGATCGAGCTGACGGCCTGCTTCAGCACATCGTCCGCAATGCCGAATGCGTTGGCGAAGGTGATCTTCTGGTCGGTGACAAATTTCAGCCGGTCGTTCGGGATGATGATCAGCGAGTCGACCTTGTCGGTCAGATTTGCGATGCCCATCTCGGCCTGACGCATCCGGTTCGCGCCCTCAAATTTGAACGGCTTGGTCACAACGCCGACGGTCAGAATGCCCTTGTCATGCGCGATCTGCGCAATGATCGGCGCCGCGCCGGTGCCCGTGCCGCCGCCCATACCGGCGGTGATGAAGACCATGTCGGTCCCGTCGAGGGCCTGGGAGATGACGTTCTTAGACTCCTCGGCGGATTTCTGGCCGATCTCGGGCTTAGAACCCGCGCCCATGCCGCCGGTCAGCTTTTCGCCGATCTGGATCTTGTTCTCACACTTGGATTTGTTGAGGTCCTGCTTATCGGTGTTGACCGCGATGAACTCCACGCCGCCGACGCCGCTGCTGATCATGCGGTTGATGACGTTGTTGCCCGCGCCGCCGACACCGATGACCTTGATATTAACTACCTTTTCCTGAAAATCTGCCATTTGACTTCCTCCTATGTATGGACCGCCCGAATTTCGGCGTTCGCAAGATCCGTAAAAATATTTTTCACTCTATTTTATACTGAAATGTCTCCGCGGTCAATAGAAATCTGGAAAAATCGTCATATTTCTCCGCATCCATCCTTATCCCGCTGGCTGGAACGTCGCTTTTTTGTTCGCCGCATCGGTCAGATCGATGGTTCCGGCCTGAAAATCGCTCAGCTCCGCGAGGATGCTCGTCAGATACTGGATCTTATATGCCAGATCGTCCGTGCCGCCGAGCCGGATCGTGTACCGGTCGTCATACTGCACGACGATGTCATAGTCCTTTTCCACGTTGATAGACGCCACATGCTCCTGGATCCCCGTACCGTCCAGCCCGGACAGCACCGCGAGCGCCGCGTCGAGCCGGCTCTGCTCCACCGCCGTGACCGTCATGCCCGCCGCCGGGGCCTTCACGCTCACGCCGAGGATCTGCGGCTGCCCCTCCGGCAGCTCACCCTCCACCTTCTCCAATGCCTTGCCCCGGCTGTTGACGAGCCACGTGGTGTTCACGTCGGTCTGCACGGCGAAGCTCGCCTCGCTCTCCTGGATCTGAATGACCACGGTATCGGGCAGCGAACGCACGATCCCGCGCACCTCCTCCACATACGGCAGCGCCGCGAGGATGTTGCCCGCCGTCGTGGCCTTGTTCACCAACAGCAGGTTGTCGCCTGGCTCAATGCCAGACGCAGCGATCACGTCCTCTGCTGAGTAGAGCGTGTTGCCCTGCACCTCGATCGTCGTCACCTTGAAGAAGATGGCCACGCCGAAGACGATCGCCGCAACAACGGCCAGCATGATGATCAGCCGCACGGCCACGCCGCTGGACGGCCGCCGGTTTTTTGCCTGTTTTTTTCTTCCTGCCATGATGATGTTTCCCCTTTACCGCCGCTTTTATCCGGCAGAGATTCGTTCGATGTCCGCGCCGAGCGCGCGGAGCTTCTCCGCGAAGCGCTCATAACCCCGGTCGATATGTGTAAGTCCGGTCACGCGGCTCTCGTCCTCGGCCTGCATCGCCGCGAGCACCAGCGCCGCGCCGCCGCGCAGGTCGCGCGCGGTCATATCCGCGCCAGTGAGCGCGCGTACTCCGGAAATATGTACTGTATTATGATGAATTTTCAACCTTGCGCCGAGCTTTTGCAGCTCCGGCACGTGGTGGAACCGGTCTTCAAAGACCGTCTCCCCGATCCGGCTCTCGCCCTCTGCACGCAGCAGGGCCGCCGTCAGAATGGCCTGACAGTCGGTCGGGAAGCCTGGGTATACGTCGGTTTTCACATCTGGGATCGTTCCGATTCTTCCGCTTTTTCGGAGCAAAACGGAATCCTGTTCTTCCAGCAATTCGCAGCCGGCCTGCCGCAGCAGCGCCGTGACGCTTCGCACCGTGCGCGCATCCGTCCGTCTGAGCAGGATCTCTCCGCCGCAGCCCGCCGCTGCACATAAAAACGTCGCCGTCTCGATGCGGTCCGGCTGGACGCAGTATGTCGTCCCGTGCAACGGCTTTCCGCCGCGTATCTGTAGCTCCGCCGTTCCAACCCCTGTGATCTCCGCCCCGGCGCTGCGCAGAAAATTCACCAGATCGGTGATTTCAGGCTCTTTTGCCGCATTTTTCAGCACCGTTTTTCCAGGGCAGCCCAGCGCAGCCAGAATTGCGTTCTCCGTTGCGCCCACACTGACGTGCGGGAACTCCAGCACCGTGCCGCGCGGCCTCTCCCAGAAAATCTCATAATGCCCATCAGATGCCAAACATTTTGCGCCGAGCTGTTCAAACGCCCACAAATGGTAATTGATTGGCCGTTCGCCGAGCGGGCAGCCGCCCGGCAGCGGGACTTTTACGGAGCCCCCAACAGACAGCAGCGCACCGGCGAACAGCACCGACGAGCGCATCCGCGCCGCCAGCGCATCCGGCACCGCCGTTCCCGTCAGCCCCGCCGCGTCCACGACCACCGCCGCGCCGCACCGCTCCGCCCTCGCGCCGAGCGTGCGCAAAATGGCGAGCGTCGTCTCCACGTCGGCGATCTCGGGGCAGTTATACAGCACGCAGGGACCCCGGCAGAGAACCGTGGCGGCCAGAATGGGAAGCGCCGCGTTTTTCGCGCCGCTCACCGCCGTCTCGCCCCGGAGCGTCCCCGCGCCCCTGATCTGAAAATATTCCATGCTCTTCCCTCCACAATCCGGATGGTTTCCCCATCCTATGCGGAGGTTCCGGGCCGCGTGTCAGTGTTTGCTCAGCTCCAGCGCCGTCTGATAGATGCGTTCTGCCGCATCCACGACGGCCAGATTGGCCGCCGCCGCGCGCATTTCGCGGCAGCGTTCGCGGTCGGAGAGCAGCTGTTTTGCAGCCTCATAGAGGCTGTCGCCGTCACACTCGTTTTCCCGGATGACCACGGCGGCGCCGTTCTTTTCGAGCACCCGCGCGTTCTTTTCCTGATGGTTGTCCGTTACGTTCGGCGACGGCACCATGATGCACGGCGTGGCCGACGCGCAGACCTCGGCGATCGTCGCCGCGCCCGCGCGGCAGATGATGAGGTCGGCCGCCGCCATCACCTGCGGCATATCATAGATATATTCCCGCATGTCGAGCCGCGGGTGGCTCTTCAGGTCGACGCCCTGTTCCTTTACATACTCCGGCATCCAGCGCCAGCCGAACGAGCCGGTCGCGTGGATGTGGCGGTAGGGCGTGCCGTCGTCCTGTTCGCGCTTCATGAAGCGAGCGATCTTCTTATTCATCTCCCGCGCGCCAAGGCTTCCCCAGCAGGAGACGATCAGCGGCTCGTCCCCAAGGCCGAGCGCCGCGCGCGCCTCCGCGCGGTTCGTATAGAGAAAGCTCTCGCGCACCGGCGTCCCCGTGACGACGACGCTGTCCGGGTCGGAATACTGCCCCCGGCTCTCCGGGAAGGAGACCATGATGCGCGTGACGTTCTTTTCAACCATCCGCGTTGTCAGGCCCGGCACGGCGTTCGACTCATGCACCGCTGTCGGGATGCGGAGCCTGCCGCCCACCTTCAGCGCCGGGAAGCTCGCATAGCCGCCCGTGCCGACGATGACGTCCGGGCCGAACGCGCGGATGACCGCCTTGGCCTTGCGCATCGAGCCGGACATGTGCAGCAGCGTTGTCACATTGTGCCAGACGGCCTTCGGCGTGAAGCTGCGCTGGTAATTTGAAATTTTCAGCGTCTCGAGCCGGAATCCCTCGCGCGGGACGATGCGGTTTTCCATGCCGTCCTCCGCGCCGATGAAGAGGATCTCACAGTCTGGGTGCCGCTCCTGCAGGAGCTTTGCGACGGCGATGGCCGGATAGATGTGCCCGCCCGTGCCGCCGCAGGTAAAGATGACTTTCATAGCATCACCTTATAGCAACTTATTATCATTTTGTCTCGAAACGGCCAGGATCAGGCCCATTTCGAACAGCTGGATAAGCAGCGCCGTGCCGCCGTAGGAGAAGAACGGGAGCGAAATGCCCGTCGCGGGCAGGAAGTTCGTCACGACGCCGATGTTCAAAAACACCTGCAGGGCCAGATGCGTCGTCAGGCCCGCCGCCATCAGCGCGCCGAAGCGGTCGCGCGCGTGCATCGCGATCCAATACCCGCGCAGGATCAGCAGCACGAACAGCAAAATCACCACCATCGCCCCGACGAAGCCCAGCTCCTCGCAGACGATGGGGAAAATGTAGTCGTTGTGCTCCTCCGGCAGATACAGATATTTCTGCCGCCCCTTGCCGAGGCCGAGGCCCATCAGGCCGCCGGAGCCGATGGCATAGAGCGACTGCAGGATCTGATAGCCGGTATCGGTCGGGTCGGACGCTGGGTCGCGCCAGGCCGTGACGCGGTCGCCCGCGTAGCCCATGCGCGTCAGATAGATGACCGCGAAGATGCCGACGAGCACACCGCCCGCCACGAACCACCGCAGCCGCACGCCGCCGAGGAACATCATCACCGCACCGAGCGCGAGCATGATGAGGATACACGAAAAATGCCGTTCCAGCGCCACGAGGCCGCAGATGACGACCAAGATGGCCGCAAACGGCAGAATGCCGTAGCGGAACGTCTGCATCTTCTCGCGGTAGATCGACATCAGCGATGCAAACGACATCACGATGGCCACCTTTGCCAGCTCCGACGGCTGGAAGCGGATGCCCGCCACGGTGATCCACCGCTTCGCGCCGTGCGACGCCTCGCCGATGAACGGCACGAGCAGCAGGAAGAAGACCGACACGCCCAGCACGATGAACGACGCGAAGCGCCACATCTGATAGTTCAGCCGCGAGATGAACAGCATCACGCCGATGCCGAGCACGGCGAAGATGGCCTGCCGGGCAAAATAATACGTCGACTTGCCCGTCTCCTGATAGGCGCGGGCATAGCTCGCCGAGAACATCATGATCACGCCGATCAGCACCAGCAGCACCGTCAGCGCCAGGAACGGCAGATCGAGCAGACCGCGCTCGTCGAGCAGGACCTTGTCCTTCGGCTTTTTCGGCTGCGGGAGCAGCTCCTGCTTGTTTTCAAAAACCGTTGTTCTGGATGTCGCTGCCATCCGCGCTCCCTCCTTCCGATATAATTCCGAACTTTTTGATCTCAATAACGGTGCATGACGCCCAAGAATGCGACTATGCAGAGCACAAACGTGATGGACGCGAAGACCGTCACGATCTTGTTTTCGCTCCATCCGCAGAGCTCAAAGTGGTGGTGGATGGGCGTCATCTTGAAGATGCGCTTGCCGTGCGTCAGCTTGAAATACGTGACCTGCAGAATGACGGAGAGCGTCTCGCAGATGTACACGAAGCCCACCAGGATCAGCACCAGCGGCATATCCAGCGCAAACGCCAGTCCGCAGACTGCCGCGCCGAGGAAGAGCGAACCGGTGTCGCCCATGAAGACCTTGGCCGGATGGTGGTTGTAGACGAGAAACGCCGCAAGCCCGCCGACGAGCGCCGCCGGGAGCAGCGCGAGCGTCGTCTTCCCCCAGAGCCAGGCGCAGACCGTGAAGAAGGCCATGACCGGGATGGTCACGCTGGAGGATAAGCCGTCCACGCCGTCTGTCAGGTTGACCGCGTTGACGCAGCCCACGATGACAAACATCGCGAAGATCAGATAGACGAGCCACGGAATGTCGAACGTCACGTTCCAGAACGGAATGTAGAGGTCGCACGTCAGGTCGCCGTTGTAGCGCAGGAGCGCCAGATACGCGCCCGCCGCCGCCAGCTGGAGCACCAGCTTTTGCAGCGCCGTGAGGCCGAGGTTGCGCTTGAACTTCACCTTTACAAAGTCGTCGATGAAGCCGATCAGGCCGAACACGAGCGCGAAGGCCAGCACATAGAGATGCGTCCGGTAGCCGGCCAGCATGCTGCGCCAGCCCGCGGCCACCACGCAGAGGATCGCCGCCGCGATGAACATGATGCCGCCCATCGTGGGCGTCCCGGCCTTGGAGTTATGCCAGCTCGGGCCGATCTCCCGGATGGACTGCCCGGCCTTGAGGGCGCGGAGCGTAGGAATGAGCAGCCTGCCAAAGACAAGCGAAAGCACAAACGTGCAGAGCACGACAACAGCAATTTGCATGGGAAAGAACCCTTTCTATATCGGTTACTATCGGTTACTTTTTATCGTCTAAAAACAGTTGAAGCACTTTTTCCATCCGCATCCCGCGGCTGCCCTTGAAGAGCACGACGTCGCCCTCGCTCACGCGCATCTTCAGCATGTGGGCCATGTCCTCGTGGGTGTCGAAATGGTCGGTGTTCTTGGGGTTCATGCCGCCGGTGATCGCGCCGGTCAGCGTGCGGACGGAATGTTCGCCGTAGGTGAGCAGCAGATCGGCCTTGCCGACGGCCAGCCGCCCGATGCGGTAATGCTCCGCCGCGGAGCGGTTGCCGAGCTCCAGCATATCGCCGAGCACCGCGATGCGCCGCCCGTCGGTCTTGATGCTGGCCAGCACCTCGAGCGCCGCCTCGGTCGACTCGGGGCCCGCGTTGTAGCAGTCCTCGATGATCGTGACACCGTTCTTCTCATAGATCTTCTGCCGCATCCCCGTGTTGTGAAACGCAGAGAAGCGCGCCTGGATCTTCTCGGCCTTCACGCCGAGCAGCAGTCCCACAGTCGTCGCCGCGAGGGCGTTATAGACCGCGTGGCGGCCCAGCATCGGCACGAACAGCTCAAACTGCTGGCCGAAGCCATGCACCACGAAGCGCACGCCGTCGTCCAGCTCGACGATGTCGGTCGCCGTCACGTCACAGGCGTGGTTCTCGATGCCGTAATAATATTTCTTATGCTTGCCGATGGCCCGGATATTCCAGAGCAGCGGCTCGTCCCCGTTGAAGACGCCCGCACCGTCATCCGGCATACCGCGCATGATCTCGAGCTTGGCCTGCAGGATGCCCTCGCGCGTGCCGAGATGCTCGATGTGCATCGTGCCGATGTTCGTGATGATGGCGAGGTCGGGCCGGGCAATGTCGGAGAGGTATTCCATCTCGCCGGAATGGTTCATGCCCATCTCCAGCACGGCGACCTCGGTGTTCTCCGGCATGTCCATGATGGTCATCGGCAGGCCGAGGTTGTTATTATGGTTGCCCTCGGTCTTGGCCGTGTGATATGCCGCCTCGAGGACGCTCGCGGTCATCTCCTTCGTCGTCGTCTTGCCGACGGAGCCGGTGATACCGACGACCTTCACGCCGGTCAGCTGCCGGTAGCCCGCCGCGATGTCGCCATAGGCGCGCAGCGTGTCCGTCACTTCGATGGCCGGCAGCTTCTCCGAGATGGGCCGGCTGACCAGCGCGGCGACCGCGCCGTGGCTGATGGCGGCCTCGGCAAAATCATGGCCGTCGGCCTTTTCGCCGCGCAGCGCGACAAAGAGGTCGCCCCGGCGGACCTTGCGGGAATCGGACTGCATCCTGTCGACGCGGAGGTTTTCAAACTGGGCGCTGACCTTGCCGCCGCACCAGTCTGCGATCTGCTTGAGGGTCAATTCTTTCATAACGTTCTCTCCAAATACGCTGCAACAACTTCACGTTCGTCCAGATGTCTCTTTTCGTGGCCGATCTCCTGATAGGTCTCGTGACCCTTGCCGCAGAGGACGATGATGTCGCCCGCTCCGGCGTGGTCCATGGCCCATTCGATGGCCTTTGGCCGGTTTTCAATGACGACCGGCGGCGTCTTTGCGCCATCCATGCCCGCCACGATCTGGCGGATGATCTCGTTGGGGTCCTCGGTGCGCGGATTGTCCGACGTGACGACGGCCACATCGGCGAGCCTTGCGGCAATGCCGCCCATGATGGGGCGCTTGAAGGGGTCGCGGTCGCCGCCGCAGCCGAATACTGCGAAGATCTTCCCCTGGCAGAAGCCGCGGACCGTCGTCAGGATATTCTCAAGGCTGTCCGGCGTGTGCGAATAGTCGATGAGGACGGTATAGTCCTTGCCCGGCGTGGGCACGACCTCAGCCCGGCCCTTGACGCCCTTCGCCGTGGAGAGCGCCTCCGCGATCTTCCCCAGCGGCAGATCCAGCGCCTGCGCCGCCTGGATGACGCCGAGCGCATTGTAGACCGTGAAGCCGCCCGGAATGCCGAGGCGGACATGCGCCCGCTCGCCGCCCGAGACCGCGTCAAACTCCACACGGTCGCTGTAGAGCGCGACATGCTCCGCCGTGAGATCGGCAGCGGCCTTCGCCGAATAGGTCATCAGGCGGCAGGACGCGCCGCGCACGAGCCGCGGCATCCATGCGTCGTCCGCGTTGACGCAGCCGACATCGCACATGCGGAAGAGCTTCCCCTTCGCGTTGCAATAATCCTCCATGTCCTTATGGAAGTCGAGGTGATCCTCGGTGAGGTTCGTGAAAAAGCCGACGGCGAAATGAACGCCCGCCACGCGGTCGAGCGTCAGCGCGTGCGACGAGACCTCCATGATGACGTGCGTACAGCCCGCGGCGTACATCTCGGCAAAGAGCTTCTGCAGCTCATAGCTCTCCGGCGTGGTGCGCTCGGTCTCGAGCACTTCCTCGCCGATCATGTTCTGGATCGTGCCAACGAGGCCGACCTTTGCGCCGAGGGTCTGCTCGAGAATGTGCTTGAGCAGATAGGTGGACGTCGTCTTGCCGTTCGTGCCGGTCACGCCGATCATCGTCATCCTGTCTGCCGGATGGCCGAACCACGCCGCTGACACCAGCGCGAGCGCCCGCCGCGTCGAGCCGGCCACGACATACGGAATATCCGCCTCCGGCGCCCGCTCGCAGAGGATCGCGGCTGCGCCGCGCTCCACGGCCTTGGGGATGAATTTGTGCCCGTCGGCGGCGAAGCCGGTCACGGCAACGAACAGCTCGCCGGGCTTCGTCGTGCGGGAATCATAGCTGATCCCGGTGATGTCCAGCTCCGGGTCGGCGTGCAGTTCGAGCACGTCGAGCGGAGCGAGCAATTCTTTCAGTTTCATAACGGAATACACTCCTTGTGCGATGCGTCAGTCAGACGCGCCGCCAGTCGTAAATTCTACTGTAATTGTAGTCCCTTTGTCAACCTCTGTTCCCTCGGGAATATCCTGATAGGCGGCGGAGACATAGACGTCGGTACGGTCGGTGCCCTTGGCCTGGATGTAGAGGCCATACTGGTTCGCCAGCCAGTTGACATCGGCCACGCCGTAGCCGATGAAATTCGGGACGGTGGTCTTTTCGGTGACCTTTTCCTCGCCCATGTAGAGCACGATCTCCGAATGGCCGGGGACCTCCTTGCCCGCGGACGGCAGCTGATCGGTGACGACGCCGCCATTGCCCACAACGCGATACGTGATGCTCTTGGCCGAGAGGAGCTCCGCCGCCTCGCTCTCCGTCTTGCCGATGACGTCCGGCAGGACGATGTTGACGCCGCGGATGTCGTCCGCCGAGTAATCCGGCTCCACGCCGAGATACGGCAGAATGTCGGAGAAGACGTCGCGCACGGTCGGCGCGGCCATCAGGCCGCCGGAGATATACTGGTTGTGCGGCGTGTAGCTCGTGCCGGCGACATATTCCGGCGTGTCGAGCGCGACGAGCACGACATACTGCGGATCGTTGATCGGCGCAACACCGATGAACGAGACGATCTTGTCGTCGACGGGGTTGCCGTTCTCGTCGTATTCGTCGATCTTTTCAGACGTGCCGGTCTTGCCGCCGACGCGGTAGCCGGGCGTGTAGGCGTTCGAGGCCGTGCCGTCGGTGACGACGAACTCCATGAACTCACGCATCGTCGCGGACGTCTCCTCGCTGATAACCTGGCGGAGCACGGTCCGCTCGTTCTTCTGCACGACGTTGCCGTCGGCATCGAGCACTGTGGACACGACGTGCGGCTCAAGCAGATAGCCGCCGTTGACGATGGCCGCGACGGCGCGGACGAGCTGGATCGGCGTGATACGGAACGTCTGGCCGAACGAGGCCGAGATCAGCGACGCCGTGGACGCGCCGGAGAGCGCATTTTTCGAGAAGAACAGGCCCTTTGCCTCGCCGGGCAGGTCGATGCCCGTCTGGTCGAGGAAGCCGAAGGAATCGATGTAGTCATAGAACGTCTCGCCGCCGATGCGCAGGCCGATGTGGCCGAAGGCGATGTTGCAGGAGTTGCCGAGCGCTTCTTCGAGCGTCTCGGCCCCGTGGCCCGCAGACTTCCAGCAGGACAGCGTCTGGTCACGGCCCTTGAAGTCCTCGTGGCCGCCGCAGTAGAACGAGTCGTTCGGCGTGACGGAGCCGGAATCGAGCCCCGTCGCCATCGTCACGAGCTTGAACGTCGAGCCCGGCTCATAGCCGTCGGACACGCAGCGGTTTCGCCACTGCTTCAATCTCGCCGCCGCGACGGCCTCGTTGTACGCCTTCATCGCCGCGTCATATTCCGGCGAACCCTCGCGCAGGAGCAGTGCCTTCTGATACTGCGCCTCGAGCGCCTGCGCCGTCTCCTCGTCGTAGACCTCCTGATAGTTGTTCGGGTCATAGCTGCCCATCGTCGCCATCGCGACGATGTCGCCGCTGTTGACATCCATCACGATGCCGAACGCACCGTTCAGGATGCCGTATTTGTCGATGGCCTTCTGGAGATTCTTCTCCAGATAGGACTGCACCGTCGCGTCGATCGTCAGCACGAAGCTGTCGCCGTCGGACGCATCGTAGTATTTTTCATAGGTATAGAGCATTTCGGAGCCGTAGTTGCCCTTGCTGGTCACGACCTTGCCCGCCGTGCCCTGCAGGAGCGAATCATAATACGCCTCGAGACCCTCCTGGCCGACGTTGTCTCTGCTCACAAAGCCGAGCATCTGCGCCGCCAGCGAAGAATAGGGATAATAGCGCTGCGCGTCCGTCTCGAGATAGACGCCCTTGATCTCGTTCTCGTTGATGAATTCGCGCACCTGATCGGCCAGCTCTTCGGAAATTTTCCGCCGGATGACCTTATAGCGGTAGGCCGTGTCGGACGCCTGCTCGTAGATGAAGCTCGTCTCCACGTCCAGAATTTCCGAAAGTCCGCGCGCAATGTGGTCGAGCAGGTTGCTGTTCGCCGGGTCCTTCATCTCGGTGGCGATCTCATTCGGGTCGATGAACACGGTCTCCACCGTCGCGGACGTCGCCAGCACGTTCATATTCCGGTCGTAGATGACGCCGCGCGAGGCCGTGAGGTTCGTATAGCGCGTCTGGTTGTTGATGGCGAGCTCTTCATACTTGTCATGCTCCACGATCATCAGCCGGTAGAGCGTGAAGATCAGCGGAATGAACAGCACGATGCCGCACAGGATCATCAGAAACAGCGTCCGCCGCAGAATGGTGCGGTTCGCCCGCTGCGACTGCTCGGCGGAGCTGACGGTTTTTTCCCGCTTCGGCGGGAGAAGCTTCAAGGCCATAATTCTTCCCTCATAGTCAAAACAAGGGCGGAAGTTTTTGTACGACCGCCCTTGCAACTGCTTTATAGCGTTTTGCCGCGTGTCCTGTCTCCAGCTTATGCAGAGGCGGCACGCAGATATGCGATCAGGCCGGAAACGCTCTGCTCCATCGCGGAGAGGATCTCCGAGACGACGCTGGTCTTTTCCTCCTGATAGATCTCTGCCCGGTCGGCGCCGGAGAGGTCGAGATAGACGATCTGCTCCTGCGACGGCTTACTGAGTCCCAGCGTCCCGGCCTCCGCCGAAATGGCGTCGAGGTCGATGCGGGCCTCATAGCGGCTTTGCAGCTGCGTCTGCTGCGACTGCAGCGCGGAAAGCTGGTTCTCGAGCTTGCTGACCTCGCTCGTCGCCTCAAACAGCTGCACGTAGCCGAACACGACCAGCACCAGCATACAGGCCACCGCCAGCATGCCGACCACCGTGAACGGAGCGAGCGCCGTGCGCGCCTTGACGCGCTGCTGCTTCCGGGGAAGCGGCCGCTCCTCCGGCAGGTGCTGCGGCTCCGGCCGCCGCTGCGGCGCGGTGCTCTGGTTCCATGCGTAGACGTCATAGGCCGCCGCGCCGTTGGTATGATATTGTGTTCTGCGGTCAGCCATGCCGTTTCGCTCCTTTTATAACTTTTCCGCCACGCGCAGCTTTGCGCTGCGAGCGCGGGGATTTTCTTCGACCTCTTCACGGGTCGCGATGATGGGTTTCTTCGTCAGAATTTCGATCTTCG
The DNA here is from genome assembly GCA_905214155.1 of uncultured bacterium. Classification (GTDB taxonomy): domain Bacteria; phylum Bacillota; class Clostridia; order Oscillospirales; family Oscillospiraceae; genus CAG-170. The sequence goes on from CAJMLC010000034.1 coordinate 12,836, forward strand.
GCTTGTTGCCGCAGACGCAGACCGGGAAATTCGGCGGGCAGGTGCAGCCCTTCGCCGCCTCAGCCATCGCATTTTTCACGATCCGGTCCTCGAGGGAATGGAACGTGATGACGGCCAGCCGTCCGCCGGGCCTCAAGCACGCGACTGCGTCGCGCATCACGCGGCTCACCGCGCCGAGCTCGTCATTGACCGCGATGCGGATGGCCTGAAAGCTGCGCTTGGCCGGATGCTGCTTTTCACGCAGCGCCTTGTCCGGCATCGCGCCGCGGATGACGTCGACGAGCTCCAGCGTGGTCTCGATCGGGTGATCCTGCCGCACGCGGTCGATGGCCGCGGCGATCTGCGGGGCATATCGCTCCTCGCCGTATTCAAATAAAATCGTCTTCAGCTCATTGCGCGGCCAGTTGTTCACCACGTCGTAGGCCGTCAGGGCCTGTCCACGGTCCATGCGCATATCGAGCGGCGCATCGGCCATGTAGGAAAAGCCGCGCGCCCCGTCGTCCAGCTGCGGGCTGGACACGCCAAGGTCGAGCAGGATGCCGTCCACCCCGTCCAGCCCCAGCCGTTCCAGAATGGAGGCGACATTTTCAAAATTGTCGTGGACGAGCGTCACCTTGCTGAGGTGGCTCTGGAGGCGCTTCACAGCGGCTTCCAGCGCGACCGGGTCGCGGTCGACGCCGATGAGGCGGCCGGTTGTGAGGCGGCGGCAGATCTCCAGCGAATGGCCCGCGCCGCCGAGCGTGCCGTCCAGATACACGCCGTCAGGCTGGATGTTCAGGGCCTCGATGCATTCCCAGAGCAGGACGGAGCGATGTGAAAATTCCATCAGAATCCAAGCCCCTCCATCACGGCGGTCAGGTTCTCGGGCGTGAGCGTCTCCTGCTCAAGCTGGTCATAGGCCGCGCTGTCCCAGATCTCGGCGTGGCCGCCCTGACCGATGAAGGTCACATCCTGTGTGATGCCCGCGTACTGCCGCAGCTCCGCCGGGATCAGGAATCGGCCCTGCTTGTCCGGCTCGCACTTGGCGGCGTTGGCAAAGAGGAAGCGCATCTTGCGCGCCTGCGAAATGGGCAGCGCATTGTATTTGTCGAGAATGGCCTGCCATCCGGCCTCAGTGTAGACCGACAGGCAGTGGTCGAGGCCCAGCGTGACGTAGAACGCCTCGCCGAGCTCTTCGCGCAGCTTGGAGGGGACGAACAGGCGGCCCTTCGGGTCGACGGAATGCTTATACTTGCCGTACATGCGTGTTCACCTCTCCTTTCGCTCCATTTTCATCAACTTTTCACCACTTAGCTCCACTTCACTTATATAAT
>CAJMLC010000035.1 GCA_905214155.1 uncultured bacterium
CGTCCGTAAACTTGGTCTTACCCGCGTCGGGATTGAACGGAAGCTGTGCCGGGGCCGAGGGGGTAACGGGGATGACGGGCGTGACCGGCTCGACCGGCACAGGCACGACCTTGATCGTGCAGGGATATCAGGGGGATCACGATCCAACTGCTATTCTATGTCTTGGTCAGCATTTCCATGTTGGCCGCCTTCCTGCTGCTTTATAAAAAGAGTCTCTTATTCCGTATCGCCTACGTGGTAACAGCAGCTATAGAACTGACTGCCATGATCCCGGACATTAACAAAATGCTGGCAATCATACTCGCAGAGGGACTCTGGACCGTATATTTATTCCGCTCCAAGCGGGTCAAAGAAACCTGTATGATCTCCTCTAACTCCTTCTCTTGACGTTCCTTGCTGCAGACGGCCACTGTATCCCGTTTTGCGGATAGGCGTCAACAAGCAAAGACACCATCCAAAAGGATGGTGTCTTTGTTTCGATCAGCTGCCCACAGCAATAACAGACGGATCGGCTTTAAATGCCGGTGCGGACGTAATGCTCTTCCTTTTTCTGCTCGATTTTTTCCTCGATGGCGGTGACGGTCTTGTCCTTGGCCTCGGTGATGAGGCGCTTGATCGTCCGGATCAGCCAGACGAGGACGAACACGGCCGGCGTGATTGCAAAGAGCACCATCAGCAGCAGGAACAGCGCGGCATAGTCCTCGGTGAGGCGCGCGGCGTTCTCCCAATAGGGATAGATGACGGCGTGCGTATTCATCGAGCGCTCGCCATAGGCCAGCGCGACCTTCGCGAGGCTGAGCGCGCTGTAGCGGTTCGAATTCTCGACGGCGACGCCGTCACCCAGCGGGAATTTGTCCTTAATTACGCTCAGCGCGTAGCCGGAGATGGGGTCTGGCATGACGATCTCATAGGTGTCGAACTTCGTCTCCTGGATGGCGTTCAGCGCATCGAAGCTCATGAACATCAGCGCCGGGTCGGTCAGGGCCTTTTTGGTGGCCTTGTCGTCCTCGAGGCGGACGACGCCCGCGACGGGATAATTCCGCTCACCGATCGTGACCTCCATGCCCGCGACATCGCTGCTGCCAAAGAGCTGCCAGGCGAGGTTTTCATCCAGCACGACGCGGTCCTGCGCGAAGTCGGACTCCGCAATATACGAGCCGGAGAGGAGCGTGTAGGGATGGAACAGGAAGAAATCGCCGCCGACGCCGTAGGTCTTGACGTTCGATTTTCCCGCCGGGCCGGAGACGGCGACAGACGTCGCCGTGCCGGACCAGGCGTCCTGATAGAGACTGCCGCCCTCGGGCGCTTCGAGCGAGGCGTCGATCATGGCCTGATTGAGCGTCTGCCGGAAGGTGCGGACGGCGGAGACGTCCTGCGTCTCGTTGACCGGGAGGAAGACCGAGACCTGCGCAAATCGCTCTTCGCTCTGGCCGCGCCAGCGGTCTGCCGCCTCCTGCGTGCGGAGCAGGTTCCGATACTCGGTCAGCCGCGCGGCACAGAGCACCGAAAGGGCCGCGAGCGTGATGTTCAGGATCAGGAGCAGCAGCGTCTTCCAGCCGGGGCGTTGCAGCTTTTTCCGGGGCTTTTTCTCGCGCGGAGGCTTCGGCGGCCTGGCCTTCCGCGCCGTTTCGAACCGGCCGCTCATCCGTTATCCGCGAGCTTCACCTGTGTGCCCGCTTCGATCGGCTTGGTGGAAGTCGTGATGACGAACTCGCCCGCGCCGATGCCCGAGATGGCAGACATCGTATCGTCCTGCGCAAGCACCTGCACGGGGACGCGCGTCGCCGTATAGCGCGTGGAGAGCGGCGTGGACTTCGACGTCAGGGCCAGGACGAACGTGCCGTTGTTGTCGGTACGGACGGCGGAGTTCGGGACAAGGGCGTCGTAGCTCGCGCTCTTCTGGCCGATGGAGAGGGTGAGGTTCGTGTTCGGGTCGACATCACCGGTCAGCTTGAAGACGAGGAGGTTGTTGCCGCTGGTGTTCGGGTCGCGCGCGATGTTTTCGAGCACGGCCTCGACATTGCCGCCCCAATAGTTGACGACGTCGGCCTTGTCGCCGACCTTGACGCGCTTGGCCTGCTCGGCGGTGACGGAAATCTTGATGGTGTAGCCGCGGTCGGCCACGTTCAGCTTGGCCAGCGGAGTATCCGGGCCAATGGAATTGCCGGCTGTGACCTCGATCGAGGCGACCACGCCGCCAACCTTCGCCTTGACCTCGAGCTCATCGGCGTTAGCCGTCAGCTTGGCCAGCGCCTCTTTTTTCTTTTCGATGTTCTCCTTCGCGGCCTGCATGTCGAGATAACTCGAGTCGCCGAGCTGCTGCGTGAAGAGCAGCTCTTCCAGAGCCGATTTTGTGGACTTGACCGTCTCAGCGGCCGTGGCCGCGTTTTGCAGCTTGGTCGCGGCCTCCTGCGCCGCCGTCAGGGTACTCTTGGCCTGATCGACGGACGCTTTCAGGGCCTTGAGGTTGTTGTCGTACTGGTTGACAATGTTCTGGGCATTGTTCAGCGTGTTCTGCGCCGTATTGAGATCATACGTCGCCGTGTTCAGCTTGTTCTGATATTCCTGAATAGCCTGTGCGGTAGAGGTATATTCCTGTGCAGCTTTCAGTTCTTCCCGTAGAGTTGTCATTTGGGCATCCAATTTAGCTTTCTGGGTATAGTAATTATCCAGATTTTCATAAGCTTTGTGGATGTTGTCAACATCTACCTGCGTCGCACCTTTACCTAAAGCTTCAAGCAATTGCTCATCCGGCATATCGTAGTAAGCCTTCATCACGTCTGCCCGACCACCTGCAAGTTCAGACAGTCTCAGATAAGAAGTCTCATATAGGGCAATGTTAGTAGCATTTTGGCTGAGCAACGTTTCAAGCTGCGTCTGAACTTGTCCAATCTCTGCCGTGACCTCAGATTCCGTTTTTGTCGGTGCGCCGGTCTGCAATTCGCGGAGCTTCTGCGTATATTCGTCGATGCTGGCCTTTAAGCTTTTGACATTGGCCGTCTGTTCGGAGACGGCGGCCTGCGCATCCGTATACGTCTTATCGCTGGACGCCGTGGTGTACTGCTCCTGAAGCGAATCATAATTGGCCTGGGCAGCCTTCTGCGCAGCGTCGGCCTTGGCCTGTTCTGAGGCCAGGCGTGTGGCGTCCATGGTGCTGTACTGATGGTAGATGGCGAGGGCCTCGTTATAGGCGTCGCGGGCCTTCTGCACCTCGTGGTTCTCCTTGGCCGAGGTATTGCCCGCGTCGATGAGGGACTTTTCATAGCTCAGCTCCAGCTGATCCAGCTCGTCCTGCGCGGCCTTGACCTCGTCGGACTCCTGCGCTTCGAGCAGGAAGAGCGTGTCGCCCGCGTTGACCGACTGGCCGACCTTAACCAGCACGCTCGCAATCTTGCGCGTCTGGTTGATGGTCACGTCATAGGTCTCATTCGCGCCGACCGTGCCGGAGCCGCGGATCTTGGCGTTGATCGTGCCGCCCTCGATCTGCTGCGCGGCCACCTCGGGGAGCGTCGCGTTCATGATCGTGTTGGAGAAGAAGGTGAGCACCAGCAGGATCGCCAGAAAGATGATCGCGGCGGTCTTGACCCATTCCCGTTTGCTGACTTTTGTTTCTTCCATGGTAAATATCCTCTCTCGTTGCGGTTAACCCTTGACAGAACCGGAATATGCGATGCCCTCGACGAGATACGCCTCGCCGTGCAGGAACAGCAGCAGACCCGGGATCATATACACGACGGCGGCGGCGAAGGCAATGCCAATCTCGCCGGCGTTGATCTGCGACAGATAGACGGACAGCGGCTGCTGCGACGCGTCCGGCAGGAGAATGAGCGGCTGCTCGACCATGTTCCAATAGTCGATGAAGACCAGAATGGCGATGGAGTAGAGCGCCGCGCGGCACTGCGGCATGCATATCCGCCAGAAGATCTGCCATTCGCCCGCGCCGTCCAGCTTGGCCGATTCGATCAGCGATACCGGGATGCGCCGCATGAATTTCGTGAGCAGAAATACTGAGAACGGCGCGAACGCGCCGGGCAGCAGAATGGACCATTTCGTGTTCAGAACGCCGAGCCAGTCGGAAACCAGATAGTTCGGCACGAGCGTGACCTGATAGGGCATGAGCATCAGGATCACGTAGAAAAAGAAGATGGAATCGCGCACCTTGCCGCGCCAGCGCGTGAAGCCGTAGGCCGCGATGGACGCGACCATGAGCTGCGCAAAGACGATCGGCACGGTGAGGATGATGGAATTCCAGAGCTTATAGATGTAATCCGGGCTTTTGAGCAGGACCGTCCAATACTGACTGAACGAGACTTTGTCCGGAATGAATTTCAGGTTGATGGTTTTGGAGATATAGCTTTTGCCGTCCTTGGCGTTGTCGAAGACCTGGCCGTAGTTGGCTGTGATCTCGCTCTGCGTCATGAACGAGTTCGTGATGGTCAGGAGCGTCGGCATGACGAAGAGGAACGCGAACAGGATGGCCAGCAGCACGATGACCGTGCGGGAAAAATAGCGTTTCTTTTTCATCCTTCCACGTCCTTTCCGAAGTAATTTTCGATCAGGAACAGCAGCGCGATCAGGATCACGATCACGATCGCGAGGAAGACCGCCGCGGCGGACAGGCGCTGATAATCGAGATGCTTGAACATGTTGTTCATGAAATGCTGGAGCATGTAGAGCCCGTCGTATGGGTAATCGCCCGTGAGCAGATAAATTTCACGGAAGATCTTGAAGGAGTTGATGATGGACAGGATCGTGACGAACAGGACGGTCGGGGAGAGGTAGCGCAGCTTGATGTGGAAGAAGATATAGCGGCCCGTCGCGCCGTCCAGCTCCGCCGCCTCGATCAGCTCCTTCGGGATGTTGTTGAGCGCGGCCATGAACAGGATCATGTTGTAGCCGAGGTTTTTCCACAGGAAGAGCGACACGATGACGACCATGCAGTAGTCAGATTTCAGCCAGTTGATCTTGTCCGCGCCGAAGACCATGAGGAATTCGTTGACAACGCCGTTCGAATGGAACAGCACCTGCCAGATCAGGATGATGGACGCGATGGGCACCATCATCGGGCTTAAAAAGCAGGTACGGAACTGGCTCTTGCCGGGGATGCGGGCCTCGAGCATCAGGGCCAGCAGCATCGACAGCACCACCGCCAGCGGCACGGCGAGGCCCGTGAACACGGCGGTGTTCTTCGCCGCAGTACGGAATGCGGCGTTGTTGAAGACGGCGATATAGTTTTTCAGGCCCACGAAGCTGTTGTCCACGACGCCCGCGATGAACGAATAGTAGATCACCACGCCGAACGGGACAAGATAGAAAATCAGCATCCCGAGGAAGCTCGGCCCGGAGAAGCACATGGAGTTCAGAAAATCCCGAACCTTCAGATTCGCGTTTTTCCAGAGCGTCTTTGCGTCCGGATGCGCGGTTTGTCGAGTTGGTAGTTTGAGCATGGCGATCCTTTCCTGCATGGGGTAAATGTCTTAGGTGTTGGGGGCGGGCAATGCCCGCCCCGGGAAATGCTTAGCTCTGCTCGGCGACGTAGAGCTTCACGCGGCTCTGGACGGCGGAAGCCGTTTCCTCCGCGGTCGCCTGACCGGCGAAGAAGGGTGCGGCCTCGTCGTTGACGATGTCCATGATGGACTCGTCGTAGACGGAAAGGCGCGTTGTCTTGGAGATGACGTCCAGGATCTGATCCGCCTGCTCCTGGCTGAGCGCGTAGATGTCCACGCGGCCCGGATCATCGCTGTCCAGCGTAGCGGAAGAGGCCGCGGCGGTGTAGTACGTGGTCTTCGGGATCTTGATGGGGTCGCCGTTCTCGTCGAGGATCTGGTTGCCGTTCTCGTCAGTCTGATATTCCTCGGTCATGGCTTCCTTCATCTTTGCATCAAAGGCTTTCTGGTTGACCGGGAAGTTCCAGACGTTGTCGCCGGTCTGATAGTCCTCGCGCACCAGCTGGCTCAGGAAGTTCCACGCAACGTCCCTGGCCTTGCACGTGGTGGAGATGGCGAAGGTCTGGCTGGTGGAGAACAGATGGTTGCTCGTGCCGTCCTCGGACGGATAGCCGACAAAGGTGATGCCCTCGCCCTCGTACTGGCTCATGCTGTACAGGTAATCCTCAAAGCCGTACAGATATGCCGACGAAAGCAGCTTCTGGCCGTTCTTCATCATCGTCGCATCATCGGCATACTCGCCGCTGTGCTCACTGTCGTAAGCCTCCCAGTCGAATTCCGCCGGGAAGGTCTTTGCAAAGTTCAGCAGGGCCGCGAAGCTCTCGCTGTCGAACGAGCACTCGCCGGTCTGCCAGTTGACGAACGCGGAGAGGTTGTTGGAGATGCAGGTGCTCATGACGGAGAGCTGCGTGGTGTAGTAGTTGAAGACGTAGGCGTCCTCCTGCAGCTTGGTCATCGCGTCCTGCACGGCCGCGACGTTCCAGACGTCATAGCCGTCCACGACCTTCGAAAGGCCGAACGCAGTCTGGACCATGAAGCTCGCGGGCAGCTCGTAGAGCTTGCCGTCCGTCTCGCAGGCCTTGATGATCTGGGGGACGAAGCTCTCGCGCGTCAGCTCGGCGTCGCTGTCGATCAGCTCGTAGAGGTCGGTCAGGATGCCCTTGGCCGCGTAGCGCTCGATGGGCAGATTCTCGGTCAGGAACATGTCGGGGATGACGCCGGACATGATCTCGGTGTTCAGCTTCGTGAGGCCCGCGCTGTAATCGTCGTTCGTGTTGAACTCGGAATAGTCCTTGACCACGATGCGATAGGCATCGCTCGTCTTGTTGAAATCGACGATCTTCTGCTGGATATTATAGTCCAGATAGAAGCAGGCGAGCGTCAGGACGGTCTTCTCCGGGAGGCTCGAGGCGTCCACGCGCTCCATCAGCACGAGCTCGTTGATGCTGGTCTGCGTCTCGTCGTCCCATTGGTTCAGGACGGCGATGATGCGGCCGTCGTTCATCACGGCAAAGGAACTCATGTTGTTCGGGTTGATGTCGCTGTCCATCCAGTCGAGCAGCTTTTCCGAGGTGTCGCTCGACGAAATGTAGCCGAAGATCTTGCTGTTGTAGTTGTAGAGGAAGTCATATTCCTCGACACCGGGATAGATGTCCCACGCGCTGTTGGGCAGCGCGGTCTTGTGCTCGGTGTCATACGACTTTGTCTCGACGTTGATCGGCACGAAATAGTTCGAGCCGGTCTCGTTCTCGGCGTCGTAGATGTAGGTGATCGAGCCAACGGTGTTCGCGTCAAGGCGTTTCAGCTCGCCGCCGTTGTCTCCGGCCTCGATCGTCGCGAGATATTTGCCCTCGCTGTCGAACAGGTAGACGTTCTGCCAGTCGTAGCCGTAGATCGTCCCATCCTCGCTGACCACGACGGAGGAGATGTTGGAATAATAGCCCGCCGGCATGTCGTACATCGCGATGTCGCCGCCGCTGGCGGAGCCGACCACCGTGTCGGCCGAGGCTGTGCCGTCCGTCGTTTCGTCCTGCGGCGGGATCAGGTCGAAGCGGGTCAGTTCCTTGCCCGTGCCGTCGAGATGCACCATGGTGGTGCGGTTCTCATTGATCTGATACTGCCATTCGTCCTGTGTATTCGGATCAAAATCGTCGGGCAGCTCCGTCTTGTACTGGCTGACGTTGCAGAAGATCCAGATGGTACCGTCGTCCATGACCTGGAAGTCGTTGACGTAGCTGCTGCCCTCCCAGCCCTCTTCGACGGACGGGAGCGTCAGGCCCTGCACCTCAGCGCAGACCTGGCTGTCCAGATCGAGCGAATAGAGCGCCGTCCGGTAATTGGTGTATGTATAGGTCTCGGTCTGTTCCTCGCCATTTTCATCGGTGTAGGTATAGGTCTCGGTCTGCTCCCCGTCGGGGATGCTGGCTGTGAACCAGACTGTGCTGCCCTTGGCCACCACGCCCGTCACGCTGTCCACCTCGGCGGGTACGGTCAGATACGTCGGCTTATAGGCATATTTCGATGTCACCTGCGACTGGTCGTTCTTTGTCGGCGTGATAATGCTGGAGTTCCCATTGCTGGTGTCACTGTCACCATTATTTTTCTTGCCGCAGCCGGCCAGCACGCCGACCAGCAGCACGAGCACCAGAAACAGGGCAAAAATACGATGTTTCATAGTCAGTTTCCTTTCTGCGGAAGAACCGCGCACAATGATTGCTTTGTTGTCCCCATCATATCAGGTTTTTTCCGGATGAGAAGTCCTTCGCCTGATTTTTAAGAATAATTTAAGATTACGCCGCTCCTACTCGTCCGTTTCCTCCGGGACGATCGGGAGGATGGCCTCGGCGGTAAATTTCCCGTCCGCCTCGTGGCGGCGGAAGCTGCCGCCCATCTGCGTCAGGATCTTTTCCGCCGTGCGCAGGCCGATCTTGTTGCTCTCCACCTGGCCGGAATCGGCGCGGATGGTGTTGCAGATGCAGATGTGCAGCGTCCGGTTCTCGGGCAAGGCCGCGATGGACACGGGCTGCGCCGGGTCGGCATATTTGCGGACGTTGGCAAAGAGATTGTCGAGCACCCGCTTGAAATACGGCACATCCACGCGCACCCGGCAGAACGTGTCGGGCATGACCATCCGCGTGGCAAAACCCGCGCTCTCCAGCTCCGCCTGCGCCTCGCCGAGCAGCTGCTCCAGCAGGACGTAGGCGTCATACGTCTCCAGCCGCATCGGCAGCTCGTCGTTCGAAAACAGCAGGCTGTATCGGAACAGCTCATCCGTCAGCTGCTTGATGCGCCCCGCGCGCTCCTGGCAGGCAGCGAGATAGCTCGCCGTGTCGGGCGGCAGATCGCGCTGCGCGGAGATGATGTCGAGATAGCCGAGCAGGGCCGTGAGCGGATTGCGGATGTCGTGCGAGAGGGCGGTGATAAGGTCGGAGTTCTGCTTGAGGGCCTTCTGCTCCTCCTCGGTCTTGTGCAGGAGCGAGGCGCGCATCCGCTCGACGCTCTCGGTCAGGCCCGCCAGCTCATCATTACCGCGGGGCTTTTCAAGCCGCGCGGTCAGATCGCCGCGGCCGATCTGCTCGACCTCCGCCGCGATCGTCACGATCGTGCGCGTGATGCGGCCATTGTAGCTGAGCATGAAGCACATCAGCACGAAACAGCCGATGAGCACGCTCACGATTGTCGTCAGCGTATAGAGCCGCGATTCGGAAAAGTCATAGACCACGGCCTGCATCGGCCCGTCGGTGAAGTAGATCGGGTAGACGCCCGCGGAATTGGACAGGAGCGGCGGCGCATCCGTCTCGTCCACATCGTCCACGCCCCACCAGCCGGCCTCGAAGGCCAGCCGCTGGTTCCGGTAGAGCATCACATAGGTATCGCTCTTGCTCATCGACCAGCGGGCCACGGCGTCGGTATCACGCGAGGAGATGCGGTTTTCCTGCACATAGGTCTGCAGCTCGCTGACGATGGCCCGCTCGCGCTTCTGCATGGACTTCTGGTCGAGATAGACCTTCTCGATCAGTGTGTCGCCGATCCAGTTCGCCACGAAATAGGCCGCCGCCGCGCATGCGATCGCGACCAGCAGCACGAGCAGCTGCTTCGTCCGCAGCGAGGAAAAGGCAGATTTTTTAGTCAATCTGATACCCCTTTCCCCACACGGTGCGGATCAGGCGCGGCTCAGCGGGATTGCGCTCCAGCTTCTTTCGGAGGTTCACGATGTGGACCATAACCGTATTGTTCGACGCCGGCATATACTTTTCATGCCAGACATTTTCGTAGATGTCGTTCACGGAGACGACCTTGCCCTTCTGCGCAGCGAGATACTGCAAAATTGAAAACTCCGTCTCCGTCAGCTCGACGGCCGCGCCGTCACGCAGGACGCGGCGGTTCTCCTCGTCGAGGACGATGTCCTGCCGCAGGATCTTGCCGTTGATCTTTCCTTTATAGACGCGATAGCGCCGCAGCAGCGACTCCACGCGCATCAGCAGCTCCGCGCTGGAGAACGGCTTGACGAGATAATCGTCGCCGCCGGACTGATAGGCTTGCAGCATATCCCGCTCCTGGCTCTTGGCCGTCAGGAACAGGATCGGCGCGGAGGAGATCGACCGGATCTCCTGGCTGGCCTCGACGCCGCCGAGCTCCGGCATCATGATGTCCATCAAAATGAGGTCGGTGTCCGGGTTTTCGCGGATATACTCCACGGCCCGGCGGCCATTGACGGCCTCGTGTACGCGGTAGCCCTGCTGCTCCAGCAGGATATGTAAAATTCTTCGAATATCCGGCTCGTCGTCCACGACGAGGATGTGGATGGTCTGTTCCATAGTCGCACGCTCCTGATGGTTTTTCATCCACATTGTAGCATATTTTCTTGGGATTCCAAGGGTTTTTAAGAATTTTTAAGACTTCTCCAAATCCCTTGCAAAATTGCCCGTATCTTGTGGTATAATGGTGGAAATAGGCGTATCTATCGCCCCGCCGCAGCGGGTAAAGCCTCCCCTGTGTAAGGGGATGTGTCAAAAATCTTTGATTTTTGACGGAGGGGTTGTTGCGGGCGACCAATGGTCGCCTCTACGTTCACCGCCAGAACTGCAATAGAATTCGTAGGGGGCGGGCATTGCCCGCCCGACAATCCCTCAGTCGCCTTCGGCGCCAGCTCCCTTTACACAAGGGAGCCTTTGGGCGGACAGGGTCGTCCGCCCCTACAACATTCTCTTTCTTCATCACCTTACTTTTGGAGACACCCATGGACATTCTCTATCAGGACAACCGGATCGCCGTCTGCCTCAAGCCGCCCGGCGTGCTCTCGACCGACGAGCCCGGCGGTATGCCGTCCCTGCTGCGCGCCGCCCTCGGCACGGACTGCGTCCGCACCGTTCACCGGCTGGACGCCGCGGTCGGCGGCGTGATGGTCTTTGCGCGCAGCCGCATGGCCGCGTCCATCCTCTCAGGACAGATCCGCGAACACCGCTTTCAGAAGGAATATCTCGCCGTCGTCCACGGGGCACTTCCCGCAGAAGGGCGGATGCAGGACTTTCTGCTCCGCGACCGCTGCGACGGCCTGACCCGCGTGGCCGAGGCTGGGACGCCCGGCGCGAAGGAGGCGCGGCTCTCCTATCGTGTGCTCGCCCGTATAGACGACAAAACGCTCGTCCGCGTTGCGCTCGAGACCGGGCGGACGCATCAGATCCGCGTGCAATTTTCCGCGCGCGGCCACGCCCTCCTCGGCGACCGGAAATACGGCCTCGGCGAGACGGGCGGGATCGCCCTCTGGTCGTGCCGCATCGGCTTTTTCCATCCGGAAACAGGGGAGTGGATGATGTTCGCCCGCGCGCCCCTCGGAATTCCGCAATTCTCAGATTTTGAGGATTGCATTTCAGAGGCCACTGACGTATGATACTAGAACTTAAGGTAAAGGAGAGAGCGTATGGCAGCTTCCAACGCCAAAGAACTGAACATGATCGACGGGCCGATCCTGCCCCGCATCCTGCAATTCACGCTGCCGCTGGCCGCGACCGGTATGCTCCAGCTGCTGTTCAATGCGGCGGACGTCATCGTCGTCGGCAAATTCTCGGGCAGCATCGCCCTTGCCGCCGTCGGCGCGACGTCGACGCTCGTCAATCTCATCGTCAACACCTTCATCGGCATCTCTGTCGGCGTGAACATTCTGGTCGCGCGCCGCGTCGGCTGTCATGACGCGGACGGTGTCTCCCGCGCGAGCCACTGTGCCGTCGCGCTCAGCGCGCTGCTCGGCCTGCTGATGATGGCCATCGGCCTGCTCTTCAGCCGCCCGATGCTCGAATGGATGGAGACGCCGGCGGACATTCTGGAAAAGTCGACGCTCTATCTGAAGCTCTATTTCCTCGGCGTGCCCTTCACGCTGATCTACAACTTCGGCGCGGCCATCCTCCGCGCCTACGGCGACACGCGCCGCCCGCTGATCTATCTGACGGTCTCCGGCGTGGTCAACGCGCTGCTGAATCTGTTCTTCGTCATCGTCTGCAAGATCGATGTCGCCGGCGTCGCCATCGCGACGGTCATCTCGCAGATCATCTCGGTGCTCCTTGTCATGCGCTGCCTGCTGCGGTTCGACGGCGCGGCGAAGATCTCGCTCCGCCAGATCCGGCTCTACCGCAGCGAGGCCGTCCAGATGATGCAGATCGGTCTTCCGGCCGGCCTGCAGTCGATGCTCTTCAACATCTCGAACGTTATGGTGCAGAGCGCGGTGAACAGCTTCGGCGCAGACGTCGTCGCGGCGAACACCGCCTCCAGCAACATCGGCAACTTCACCTACACCGCGCAGAACTCGGTCTATCACGCCGCCATCACCTTCACCAGCCAGAATCTCGGCGCGCGGCGCTATGACCGCATTGACCGCATCTTCTGGGGCAGCTGCGCAGCGGTCTGCATCATCGGCGTGCCGCTCAGCCTGCTCAGCACCGTCTTCGGCCCGCAGCTGCTCAGCATCTACATCGCGCGGAGCGACCCGGCCTATGACGCGATCATCCAAAACGGCGTTATCCGCAACTACTATGTCATCGCGCCGTACATACTCTGCGGCCTGATGGACGCGACGTGCGGCATGGTGCGCGGCCTTGGCCGCGCGTGGCTGCCGATGCTTGTCAGCCTGACCGGCGCGTGTCTGCTGCGCATCGTCTGGATCTGGACGCTCTTCCGCTGGACGCATACGCTGGAGATGCTCTACATATCCTATCCCATCAGCTGGATCGTCACGGCGGCCGCTCACGCCGTGTGCTATTTCGTCATCTGGAAAAAGCTCCGCGCCAAGCTGGAACAGGCCGCGCCGCAGACGGAGCAGGCATAATTATATTGTATCATGAGGTGAGATCATGCGTGTCATCGATATGGAGGATATTATCCTCGCCATGCGCAATCAAACACAGTTCGTCCTCCGCTGTGAGGAGGTCTTTCACGATAAGATCAGCGCGGCGGCGGCAGCCGTGCTCTCGGCGCAGCCGAAAAAGCCCTTCGTCTGCCTGACCGGCCCGTCCGGCTCCGGCAAGACGACCACTGCCATGCGCCTCAAGGCGTATCTCGAAAATCTCGGCGTTCCCGTCTGCCTGCTTAGCATGGACAATTTCTTCCTCCCGCTGGATCAGCGTCCGCCGGAGGCCGAGGACTGGGAGTCGCCGTACTGCGTCAACTGGAACCTGCTGCTCGACTGCATCGACGGCCTCGCGGCAGGGAAGACCATGCAGGTGCCGTGGTATGATTTCATGACTGGGAATACCGGCGGCTTCCGCCCGATGACCGGCAGCGACGACGCCGTCGTCATCGCCGAGGGCATCCACATGCTGAATCCCATCGTCTTCGACCAGATCCGTTCCCGCGCCACCGGCATCTACGTCGCGCCGCGTACCCGCATCATCACCCCGGACGACCAGATCGTCAAGCCGGAGCAGGTCCGCGTTGCCCGCCGCATGATCCGCGACTATCTCGGCCGCGGCCACAGTCTGCGTGACACGATCGAACGGGCCCAGTCCGTCGACGCGGGCGAACGCAAATACATCCAGCCAAACAAGCCGAACGCCAGCGTCCACATCGATTCTTTCCACGACTATGAGCTCTGCATCCTCGCCAAGGACCTGCGCGAGCTGCCGCAGTTTACCGAAGACCTCGACGACACATTTATTCAGGAAAAGGGCCTGTCCGTGCTGATGTCCGTGGTCTCTGCGCTTCCGCCGCTCGACGTGCCTTATGTTCCAAAGGATTCGATCATCCGGGAGTTTGTCGGCGGAAGCTGTTTCGAATATTGATCTCCGTCGAGGCGAACAAAATCTAAAATAGAGTGTCATTGCGAACCAGCCCGCTGGCTGGTGTGGCAATCCCGTGGATTTTTATGGAGTCTGAAATGGAGCGACGCTCCCCTTGACACTCCTAGAAGATCCACGGGATTCTCACGCCAGTGACATCGGTCACTGGCTCAGAATGACGCTTCGATTTTGGGTTTATGCACGCTGCGGCTTGTAGGGGCCGATGAGGGCATCGGCCCCT
>CAJMLC010000036.1 GCA_905214155.1 uncultured bacterium
CCTTTACACAAGGGAGGCTATCCGCTGCGGCGGGGACGGGCCGATGAGTACCCGCAAGGGGCAGGCCGCATCTGTAACGCTCCTTCGTCGCGAACAGCTGCGCTCGGCATCGGCCCCTACAACCGCTGCGGCGGGGTTTCTCCCCCAGACCGCGCTTCGCGCGGCCAGCCCCCTCTTGGTAGAGGGGGCCTTTGGGCGGACAGAGCTGTCCGCCCCTGCAAGGCTCAATGCTGGTCTTCGGCAGCGGGGAGGGTGATGCGGACATCGGTGCCCTCGCCGTAGACCGAATCGATGCGGATCGTGCCCTTATGCTGCTTCAAAATCTCCTGCGCGATGGACAGGCCCAGACCCGTGCCGCCCGACTCGCGCGAGCGCGCCTTGTCGACGCGGTAGAACCGGTCGAACAGGCGGGGCAGATCCTTCTCCGGGATGCCGATGCCGTTGTCCGAGACGCGGACATAGACATTTTTCCCGCTCTTTCCGACATGGATCTCAATTTTTCCGCCGTCTGGCGTATATTTCACCGCGTTGGACACGATGTTCGTGACCACCTGCTCGATGCGCTCGCGGTCGCCGTTGACGTCCGGGATGTCGGCCTCCTCGGTCAGCGTCATGGTATGGTGGTGGTTCTGCTCGGCGTTGAGCTTTGCCGCCTCGTACACGTTCTCCACCGCCTTGCGGAACGAGAAGCGCGAGATGTTCATCTCCATCTTGCCGTAGTCGATCTTGCTGAGCGTCAGCAGATCCTGCACGATGCGGGTCATGCGGTCGGCCTCGCTGACGATGACGGCGAGGAAATTGCGCCGCAGCTCGCCCGGCAGATCGTCGCCGGAGCTGATGATCGTCTCGGCGTAGGCCTTGATGTTCGTCAGCGGTGTACGCAACTCGTGCGAGACGTTCGCGACGAACTCACGCTTCGACTGCTCGGATTTGCGCTGCTCGGTCACGTCGTGGATGACGACGAGGACGCCGCCCTGCGTCTGGTCGGACGAGAAGGGGGCCATGAACAGCTCCAGCTCGCGGTCGCCCGCGGTCTTCTGTAACTCTAAATATTGTGGACGGCGCAACGTCAGCAGCGTGTCCAGCTCCGCCTCCTGCCCGAAGAGCTCGTCGAACGTCGTCGTGGAGTCCAGCCCGCGCGCGAGCATCTGGCTCGCCGCCGGGTTGCAGTGGATCAGCGCGCCGGACACCGAGAAGGCGATGACGCCGTCGGTCATGTGCAAGAACAGCGTGGAGAGCTTGTTGCGTTCGTTCTCGGCCTCGGAGATCGTGTCCTCGAGGACCTTTGCCATGTGGTTGAAGTTGCGCGCCAGCACGCCGATCTCGTCGTGGCCCTCGACGGCCACGCGCTGCGAGAAGTCGCCCGCGGCGACCTGCCGCGTGCCGACGGTGAGCGCCTGAATGGGCGTGATGAGGATGCGGGCCAGCAAGAACGAGAGCACCACGCAGATCACAAGGCCGAGGCCCAGCGCGCGCAGAATGATGCTCATCAGCTCGCTCGTCAGCGCGTCGACCGTCGCGCGGTTGTCGTAGATGTACGCGATGTACGAATGCTCATCCGTCACGATGGGGACGGCAAGATCCATGAATTCACCTGTGACCGAGCCCTCCTGTCCGACCGCGCCGTTCATCGCCGTCAGCAGGTTCTGCGACACGGAGACCTGCGTCCGCTCGTCCGAACCCTCGAGCACCTGCCCGAGGCTGTCCAGGATATAGACGTTCCGGTCGTTCACGTCGATGCCGAGGCCCGTCTGCGCCATCAGCAGCTCTTTCATCTGCGTCGGCCCGTTTTCGCCGTCCGCCAGATCCTGAAGCTGCGTGATGAACTCCGGCGAGAACGTCCGCTCCATCTGCACATAGAATTCCGAAATGTAGAAATTGCCGACGCCGCTGATCAGAAATGCTCCGATCACCGTCATCAGCGCCAGAATGAGGATGACCATGATCATGACCATCTTCATGCGAAGCGTGCGCACGGCCTCCGCCCCCCTTCTTGTTAGGGTGTAACCGAAAACTGCCAATGCACCCGGACGGCGGACCTTTTCGCGCTGCGCTGCACCGTTTTCCCTTGCAATACACAAAGTATTCCTGCGGAAAAACAGCTTGTCCAGCACAAAAATTCCTCGCCGCCGGTCACATTTTCAGTTTTCAGATACACCCTATTTGAATAGAATCCCAAAAATCCGATGTCTGCATTGGGTCAAAAGATCCGGCGAAGGTTATTCTGCGAAATAGTAGCCCGCGCCGCGCCGCGTCAAGATGCGGGTCGGCTTGCCGGGGTCGTCCTCGATCTTTTCGCGCAGCCGGCGGACCGTCACGTCCACGGTGCGCATGTCGCCGTAATAGTCGTAATTCCAGACCTTCTGCATCAGATCCTCGCGCGAGAAGACCACGCCGCGCTCCTGAATGAGATAGAGCAGCAGGTCATATTCCTTCTGCGTCAGATCGACGGCCTGCCCGTTCCGCATGACGGAGAACGTTGCCGGGTCGATCGTCAGGCCCTTGGCCTCGATCAGCTTGCCGGCGGATTTGCGCGCGTTGAGGTCGAGGCTCCGCCGCCGGATGTTCGCCCGCACGCGGGCCAGCAGCTCACGCATCGAGAAAGGCTTCGTCATATAGTCGTCTGCCCCGGCCTCGAGACCGAAGACCTTGTCCGTCTCCTCCTCGCGGGCCGTCAGCATGATGATGGGGACGGTACTGCCCGCGTCGCGGAGCTTCGCGCAGATATCAAAGCCGTTCATTTTCGGCAGCATCACGTCGAGCAGGATGAGGTCGGGGTCGCCGGTCAGGCCGAGCTGCAAGCCCGCCTCGCCGTCGAGCGCCTCGAGCGTCTCATAGCCCTCGCGCGCCAGATTGAATTTCAGAATTTCGACGATCGCCCGTTCGTCCTCGACGATCAGAATTTTCTTCTTTTCTTCCATCACAAATACCTCACAGTGGGCGCCTCAGCGCCTTCGGATAGTGGTTTTTCAGCTGCCCGCCGGAGCCCTTGCCCCAGCCGAGCGTGCAGCCCTCGGCCCGCACGAGCGTCCATCCCGCGCAGTCTGCCGGGATGGCCTCTCCGGCCATGTAGCGGCGGAGCAGCGGATCGTTCCGGTCAAGGTCGAGCGTCGACGCGCCCGTTTGCAGCCAGAGCGCCCAGGCGTGTGCCGGGTCGAGGCGGCCCTTGCGCAGCTCGCCGAGCTCCAGCCCGCAGCGCAGGACGCGCAATCCGCGCAGCTCCGGCAATTCCTCCGGCGCGAGGAACACCCGCGCGCCGAACGGGACGAATTTCCCCTCCGGCAGGGCCGCGCCCGTCGAAGCCGCGAATTCTAGGACTTCCTTCGGGGCTTTGATCCCGGGCTCCGTCGGAATGTCGCTGCCGGGCGCGCTGCCGGACTTTTGCAATACGGCAGCAAAGTGTCCCTCGCCGCGCAGCCGGTGCGGCCAGAGCCGCGCCGTCCCCTCCAGTCCGTCCGCCGGATCGGCGATCCAGTCCGGACGGCCGGGCGAAAAATACGGAGATCCGATCGGGATGACCGAAAAGTCCGAATGTTCCTGCAAAAACGCGGAGATCGTGCCCTCGTTTTCCTGCGGGGCGAACGTACAAGTTGAATAGACCAGCCGCCCGCCGGGGCGGAGCAGCGATGCCGCCGTCCGCAGAATTTCAATTTGCCGCGCGGCGCACATTGCGACCGTCTCCTCTGACCAGTCGGTCACGGCGGCGGCTTCCTTGCGGAACATGCCCTCGCCGGAGCACGGCGCATCGACCAGCACGCGGTCAAAATACCCGTCGAACCGGGGCGAGAGATTCTTCGGGTGCTCGTTCAGGACCAGCGCGTTCGCGATGCCCATGCGCTCAATGTTCTGCGCGAGGATTTGCGCGCGCTTGGGGTGAATTTCGTTGCAGACCAGCAAACCCCGCCCGGCCAGCTTCGCGGCCAGCTGCGTGCTCTTGCCGCCCGGCGCGGCGCAGAGATCGAGCACGCGCATGCCGGGCCGCACATCCAAAAGCTCCGCCGGGGCCATCGCGCTCGGCTCCTGCAGGTAATAGCAGCCCGCCTCGTGCAGCGGAGAGAGGCCGGGGCGCGCCGCGGCGTCGTAATAAAATCCGTCTGCGCACCAGGGGACCGGCGTCAGGCCGAGCTCCGGCAGCGCGAGCTGCACACCTTTATGCGGATTGCGCCGCAGACCGACGTTCCGCGGCCGGTCGTAGGACGCGGCGAACGCGTCGAACTCCGCGCCGAGCAGCTTTTTCATCCGCAGCACAAATCCTTCCGGCAGCAAGGCCCACACCCCCAATTTAAGATGTTCTTATTATACCGGATTTCCGCGCAAAAAGAAAGCCCGAATTCCAACCATCAAATTTCCGTGAGCCAAGAAAAGCCCCCCCCTACCAAGAGGGGGGAAGCCGCGCAGCGGCAGGGGGGAGCTTCACGGAACGATCCTCTCCCCCAGACCGCGCTTCGCGCGGCCAGCCCCCTCTCCGAAGAGAGGGGCCTTTGATCAGACGCCTGTTCGCCATTACAATTCATTTTGCTGCTGTTCATATCTGCAAAACATCCTTGGCTTCCGTCGGAAACCGGGGACGTTTTCATATTACATTGTCGCAAAAACTTTTTCAACTGCTACGGGAAGCTCCGGCAGGGAGGCGATGCGCGCCGCTGCGGCGTTGACCATGCCAAAGCCGTATTCCGCAAAGATGAACGGGACCCCGGCCTTCGCGGCCGCGTCCGCGTCGCCCTGTGTGTCGCCGACGTAGACGGCCTTCGTCACGCCGTTTCGCTCCATCACGAGGCGGATGTTCGCGCCCTTGTCCAGCCCCGTCCGGCCCGCCATTTCAAAATCGCGGAAGCAGGTCAGGCCCGACCAGCGGAGGAACGCCTGCACGTATCCGTCCTGCGAGTTGGACACGACGAACAGCGCATAGTTCTGCGCCAGCGCCGCCAGCGTCTCCGGCAGATGCGGATAGAGGATGCCGCCGCGGTGGCACAGCAGTTCGTTTTCATATTCATAGAGCTTCTGCATTTCCGCCTCGCGCTGCGCGCGCGGCGCGTCCGGGAAGGCCAGCGCGGCGATCTCCTCCGGCGTCTTGCCCATGCAGCCGCTCAGAAATTCGCGCGTCAGCGCAACGTGCGGCAGCGCCGACTGCTCCAGCGCGGCGGCCCAGGCACTGTAGACCGGCTCCATCGCGTCCCAGAGCGTCCCGTCCAGGTCAAAGATCACAGCGTTCATGCAAACGTCCTCCTGTTTTCGTATTCCGTGTCTTATTTTATGCGATGCGCGCTGCACCGTCAAGGCCCATTGACTTTGTGCGGTGCGGAACCTATAATAAGCCTACCAAATTAGTTTGTAATGTGGAGGGATGCTGTGTGAAGCCGGCAGGGAAGGCGCTCGCCGTCTGTATCAGCGAGCGGAAGGGGACCATGAAGCACCCGGTCTTCGAAATTCAGCTCCGCGCCGGACACGGCATCGAAGGCGACGCGCACGCCGGCCCGTGGCACCGGCAGGTCAGCCTGCTCGCCGCCGAGAGCGTGGCGCCGATGCGCGCCGTCCTGCCGGAGCTGCCGGCAGGGGCCTTTGCGGAGAATATCCTGACCGAGGGCCTCACGCTGAAAACGCTCCCCATCGGCACGCGCCTGCGCGTCGGCGGGGCGCTGCTGGAGGTGACGCAGATCGGCAAGGAGTGCCACAAGGACTGCGCCATCCGCCAGCAGGTCGGCGACTGCGTCATGCCCCGCGAGGGCGTTTTTGCCCGTGTGCTCGTGGGCGGCGCCGTCCGCCCCGGCGACCCGATCACGATCGAAGGAGAAGACCATGGAACTGACAGCGAAAGCGCTTGACGCCCTCACGCCGGGCAGCTATACCCTGCTCGACCTGCGGGATGCGCGTTCCCGCGAATATGGCGGCGTTCCCGGCGCAGTCGCCGCGGACGCGGACGCGCTGCTGGCCGATCCGCCGCGGGACGGGAAGACGCTCGTGCTCTACTGCGCGCGCGGCGAGATCAGTCTCGACGCCGCCGAGGCTCTGCGCGAGCAGGGTGTCGACGCCTATAGCCTCAAGGGCGGCTATCCGGCCTGGATCCGCTATGACATGCAGAAAACGGCGGATGCCGAGGTAAAAAGGCGCGTCGAGACGAGCCTCCGCAAGCGCTTCCGCGAAAAGCTCTGGTGCAACTTCACCAAGGCCATCCAGCGCTATGAGCTGGTCAAGCCGAACGACCGCATCGCCGTCTGCATCTCCGGCGGCAAGGATTCGATGCTCATGGCCAAACTCTTTCAGGAGCTGCAGCTGCACAACAAGTTCCCCTTCGAGGTCAAGTTCCTCGTCATGGACCCCGGCTACAGCCCGGCCAACCGTGAGATCATCGAGTCGAACGCCCGCCGTCTCGGCATTCCGGTGACGATCTTTGAGTCGAACATCTTCGATTCGGTCTACCACGTCGAAAAATCGCCCTGCTATCTCTGCGCCCGGATGCGCCGCGGCTATCTCTACCGCTACGCGCAGGAGCTCGGCTGCAACAAGATCGCCCTTGGGCACCATTATGACGACGTCATCGAGACGATCCTGATGGGGATGCTCTGGGGCGCGCAGATCCAGACCATGATGCCGAAGCTCCACAGCACGAATTTCCCGGGCATGGAGCTCATCCGCCCGCTCTATCTCATCCGCGAGGACGACATCAAAGCGTGGCGCGACGCAAACGACCTGCACTTCATCCAGTGCGCCTGCAAATTCACCGACACCTGCACCACCTGCAGCAACGAGGAGACGCGCTCCAAGCGGCAGGAGATCAAAAACCTGATCCGCGATATGAAGGCCCGCAACCCCGACGTCGAGGCCCATATCTTCCGCAGTGTGGAAAACGTCTGCCTCGACACCGTCGTCGCCTATAAGCAAAAGGGCCAAAAGATCTCCTTCCTCGACCATTATGACGATCCACGCAATGAATCCCCAGAAAAGTGAGGCCCCATCATGCAGCAAAACCTGACCACCGGCAGCGTTTTCCGCAATGTCGTCCGTTTTTCGCTCCCCTATCTGCTCGCCTATTTCCTGCAGACGCTCTACGGCATGGCCGATCTGTTCATTGTCGGCCAGTACGAGGGCGTCGCCGCGACGACGGCGGTGTCCATTGGTTCGCAGGTCATGCACATGCTGACGGTCATGCTCGTCGGCCTCGCCATGGGCACCACGGTCTCCATTGCCCGCGCCGTCGGCGCGGGGGACCGGGCTGCCGTCTCCCGGGCCACCGGCAATACTGTCACGCTCTTTGCGGTCGTTTCCCTCGTGCTGACGGCGGTCCTGCTCCTGCTCGTCCGGCCGATCACGGCCGTCATGTCCACGCCTGCCGAGGCCGTCAACGGCACGGCCGCCTATCTGACCATCTGCTTCTGCGGCATCCCGTTCATCACGGCCTATAATATTCTGAGTTCCATCTTCCGCGGCATGGGCGACAGCAAGAGCCCAATGTACTTCGTCGCCGTGGCCTGCGCGGCGAACATCGCGCTGGACTATTTCTTCATGGGCGCGCTGCACATGGGCCCCGCCGGGGCCGCCCTCGGCACGACGCTCTCGCAGGCGCTCAGCGTCCTCATTGCGCTGCTCGCCATCCGCAAACGCCGCATGATCTCGCTGCAAAAGGCGGATCTCCGCCCGCAGAAGGCTGTCATGGGGCAGATCCTGCGCATTGGCCTTCCGGTGCTCGCGCAGGACGGCCTTGTGCAGATCGGCTTTCTCATCATCACGATCATCGCCAACCAGCGCGGCCTGACCGACGCGGCGGCGGTCGGCATCGTGGAGAAATTCATCTCGTTTGTCTTCCTCGTCCCGTCCTCGCTGCTGT
The DNA here is from genome assembly GCA_905214155.1 of uncultured bacterium. Classification (GTDB taxonomy): domain Bacteria; phylum Bacillota; class Clostridia; order Oscillospirales; family Oscillospiraceae; genus CAG-170. Next base: position 7,823 of record CAJMLC010000036.1, read on the forward strand.
CCACGGTCTCTGCCCTCGCCGCGCAGAATCTCGGCGCGGACAAGCCGGAGCGGGCGCGGCAGACCCTCTGGGATTCCATCGGCCTGGCCTTCAGCTTCGGCGTCGTGGTGGCCATCGCGATCCAGTTCTGCGCGGCAGGCGTCGTCGGCCTGTTCACGCCCGACGCGGCGACGATCGCCGCCGGCGCGAACTATCTGCGCGGCTATATCTTCGACTGCATGTTCGCAGGCATCCATTTCTGCTTCAGCGGCTACTTCTGCGCGCGCGGGAAATCGGGGCTTTCGTTCCTGCACAGCATCCTCGCCATCGTGCTCATCCGCGTGCCGGGCGCATATCTGATGTCGCGCCTGTTCCCGCAGACGCTGCTGCCTATGGGCCTCGCCACGGCGGCAGGCTCGCTCTTCTCGGCCATCCTCTGCACGCTGCTCTACCTCGGCCTCACCCGCAGAGACAAAGCCTCCCGGTAAGGGCGGCCATTGGCCGTCTGCATACATAAAAACCCGCGGCTCGATGAGCCGCGGATTTCGTTTACTGTTCCGGATCAAATTTCTCAAAAATGCCGATCGAGCCGAACTTTTCACACGCCAGCAGATCCTCCTTGCTGCGGATCGTCCAGCTCACCTCCTGCACGCCCCAGACGCGCCGCGCGAGGTCCAGACAGAAATTGTCCCGGTCAGAGAACTGATAGGCGAGAAAATCCGGCCGCGTGTACCAGTTCAGCAGGACGTTCGTCATCAAAAAACGCTGATACCACGGCAATCCCGACGGCTCCTTCAAAAAGTTCATGGAGAGCTGCCCGCGGCAGATGCCGGGCCGCAGCTTCCGCACATCCGCAACCGCAAACGGGTCAAACGACTCGATGCAGAAATCGCCCTGATATGAATCCAGCCGCCTGCAGACCGCCTCGGCCAGCGCGCGGTGGTTGCCCTTCGCGGTCTTCAGCTCGATGATCAGCGGCTGCTTGCCCTCAAAGAGCGCGAGCACGTCGTCAAACAGCGGCACCTGCTCGTCCGTCCCCTCGAGGCGCAGCTTGCGCAGTCCCTCGAGGTCGAGATCTTCGATCTGCCCCTCGACGTTGGCGCAGCGCTTCAGGTCCGAGTCGTGGAACACGGCGAGCGTCCCGTCGCGCAGCAGATGCACGTCCAGCTCCGCGCCCCAGCCGTGCTCGATCGCCCGGTGGAACGCCGGCATCGAGTTTTCCGGGATCGTGGGCTTGTCGTGATAGCCGCGGTGCGCATAGCGCTGCGGCTTCAGCTTTGCCCAGTTCGGGTTGCCCTTCCGGCAGCGCAGCAGAAGCAGCAGCACCAGATACAAAATGAGCGATACCGCGAAGATCCATACGATGACCATACCAACATCTCCTTCTTCGTGTCAGTCATCCAAGGCTTTTGTGACGGGGTCCCAATTATCGGGCGCATCCTCCGGATGCGCCATCCAGTCGTGGAACATGTGCTGTTCGCTCATCGTGCGGCAGCCCGCGGGCGGGCTGTCGTAATACGGCGAATGGAGGCCCAGCTCCACGATGTTGTCGTCTTCATCCAGCCGGAGCGAGAGCGTGTCGGCGAAGCTGCCATCGTAGATCTGCTCCGCCTTTTCCCATGAGTCGCCGGGCCGCAGGCCGCGCGGCGTGGCGATATTGGGATCGGAGGTGTAGACGCCGGTGATCGCGCCGTCGTAATCGCTGGAAAATTCCGTCCCGCCGGTCATTGGCTGCAGCACGTGGACGCTCAGCCCGCCGCGCGTATAGGCCACGATGTCATAATCCCCAATCGAGAGCGGACCCGGCTGTGTCTCCGCCTGTGCGAAGCCTTCCCGCTGCGCCTCCGGCAGCTTGTCCCAGTTCTGCCAGATGTAGAATCCGCCGAGGCCTGCCTCGTTCCGCTGCCCGTTCAGGATCGCATAGCCCGTCTCCGAGTCATAGGTGCTGCTGCCGAACAGCCACGGGACGGACTGCTGTCCCTCTCCGTCGAAAAACGTCAAAAAATCCAGCGGCAGGAATACCACGCCGTCCCGCCGAACCGGCACACCCGCCGAGCAGCTCTCAACTGCTTCGCCGTTCAGAGTAAACGCCCGTTCGCCGACCGTCAGATGCAGCGCCTGCGTGACCGGCTCGCAGGGGCGAAGGAAATATCCGCCGTCCGGCGCAAAATCAACGCCCCATTCCCACGTCTTCGCCGCCGAGAGCGTGATGGCATCGCCGTCCTCCGCATAGTGCCAGCCGAGCGTCTCCGCCGCGAACCGCAGCGGCACATAAAACTCGCCCTCCTCAAAAAACGGTGCGCTCTCCATCGCCACTTCCTCGCTGTTCACGCGGGCGACCGGGTCGCCGGCGAACAGCGTGATTCCGCCGCAAAACGCAGCGTCTCCATAGTCTGGCTCCTCCGGCGTTTCGACTGCCTCCGGAGCTTCTGCATCCTGCGTTTCCGCCGGATGCGTATGCGCCGGTTCCAGCTCCTGCGCTGGGCCGGTGCGTTCCGCGCACCCGGTCAGGAGCAGCAACAGCAGAAAGACTGCGGCCAGAGATTTCATCAATCATCCATCTCCTCAAACGCTTCCAGGCCGCGCTTGCCCTCGGCCTTCGCATCGCCGTGCCGCACGAAGCACATCGTCACGCCCGAAAGCGCCACGAAAAATGCCGCATAGGGGAACAGTACGCGATAGTCGATGTGCCGCATCAGCGTCCCGGCCACGACCGGCGTGACCACCTGCGCGGCCATCGACGCCGTGTAATAATAGCCTGTGAACTTGCCGATGTCGCTGTCGCGGCACATCTCGACAACCATCGGCAGCGAGTTGACATTGATGGCCGCCCATGCGAGGCCGACGAGCGCGAACACGACGAACATAATCACATTGATGCTCTGATACGCGGTCGTCAGCACGTAGCCGAGCGCGAAGCACACAGCCAGCAGGATGATGCCGCCGAGAATGGTCTTTTTCCGTCCGATCTTCGAGGCGATCTGCCCGACCGGGATGTAGGAGACGATGGCGCCAGCCGTTGCGATGAGCAGACACGTCGACGCGCCCCCAAGCCCCTGCCCCATGACCTCGCTGACATAGGTCGTGAACCACGTCGTCACGCCGTTGTAGCCGATAAACCACAGCGCAATGGAAGCCAGCAAAAAGCCGAGGCTCCGCTTGACCGGCGCGGGCAGGACCTCATGCCCGGCGGAGTCCTCGATCGCGAGGTTCCATTCCGGGTGCGCCGCCTCGAGCACCTGATTTTCCGCCGTCAGCTTCGGCTCCTTGATCGTCAGGAACAAAATGCCGATGGAGACGAACATGATGGCCGACACGATCATAAACAGCGGCTGATAGTTCACGCGCCCGCCCGTGGCCTCGATGGCCTCGAGCCGCGACTGCGAATAGAGCACCGACGTGATGGCCAGGTACAGAATGCCGCCCACCGCGCCCATCAGATTGATGATCGCGTTGCCCTTCGAGCGCAGCGGCTTCGGCGTGACGTCCGGCATCAGCGCCACGGCCGGGGAGCGGTATGTCCCCATCGCAATGAGAAGCAAACCCAGCACAATGACGAACGAGACGGTCTTCGCCGTGCTCGGCGCGGCGTAGTAGCTGTTTTCGATCAGCGGCAGCAGATTCATCAGGATCATCGCGCAGCCCGTGCCAAACAGGATGAACGGCATCCGCTTGCCGATCTTCGTGTTCGTCCGGTCGGACAGCGACCCGAAGAACGGCAGCAAAAACAGCGCGAGAATGTTATCCGCCGCCATGATGAGGCCCGAGATCGTCTCGTTCATGTGGAACGTCCGCGTCAGGATCAGCGGGACGATGTTGTCGTACATCTGCCAGAACGCGCAGATGGAGAGGAACGCCAGACCGACGAGGATGGTGCGCCTGTTGTTGAGCTTCATACCGCTTCTCCTTTTTCCAATTCCGTCAAAAATGCCCGGATGTTCTGAAATACATAGCTGGGGTGGACGTTGTATTTTTCAATGTCCACCATCACGCCCTCGCCCGAGAGCAGGAAGACCGCGTCGATCCCCGCGTTCACGCCGCAGGCGATGTCCGTGTAGATGCGGTCGCCGAGGATGCAGGCCTGTTCCGGCGCATAGCCTGTGCGCCGCATCGCGGCAAGGGCCATATCCGGCTGCGGCTTGCCGAGGATCTTCGGCCGCCGCCCGGTCGCGGTGAACAGCATTTCAATGAAGCTGCCGCAATCTGGCGCACTGCCGTACCATGTCGGGCAGACCATGTCCGGATGCGTCGCAATGTAATCCGCGCCGCGCCCGAGCAGGATGCAGCAGTCCTCCAATTTTTGATAGGTCAGCTCTGTGTCATAGCCGAGCAGCACGGTCGAAACCCGGTCGTCCGTACCCGCCGCGACCGGCAAGCCCGCCGCGCGGAGCTGCCCCTTGAGCGACTCCGTTCCGCAGACATAAATCGTTCCCTTCGGCGGGTTTTGGTGAAAATAGTCCACCGCCGCGTCCGCCGACGTCAGAAAATCCTCCGGAAACGCCTCGATCCCGAGCCGCTTCATTTTTGCGATGTAGGCGTCCGTTCCGCGCGAGGAATTGTTCGTCAGAAACAGATACCTCCCGCCAATCCGCTTCACATAGTTCAAAAAGTCGATTGTCCCATCAAATAGCTGCTCGCTCAGATAGATCGTCCCATCCATGTCGAGCAGAAATAACCGTTTGTCCTGTAATGCCAAATGATCACCTCAAATCTGCTTCCATTATAAACCGCCGCATCCCATTTGACAAGCGCTGCCGCAATGCGTACAATGTAAAAAATGCAATTCAAAAAGGAACTTCCAATATGCGCTTATCTCCCGCATTTCTCCCGCCCCTGCTCGGCTGGTATGAACGGAACAAACGCGACCTGCCCTGGCGGCGTGACCGCGAACCCTATCACGTCTGGCTCTCCGAGATCATGCTCCAGCAGACGCGCGTCGAGGCCGTGAAGGGCTACTATGCCCGCTTCCTCGCCGAGCTGCCGGACATTCCGTCCCTCGCCGCCTGCGACCCCGATCGGCTGCATAAGCTCTGGGAGGGCCTCGGTTACTATTCCCGCGTGCGCAACCTGCAAAAGGCCGCGCAGCAGATCGTCTCTGATTATGGCGGCGCGTTCCCGACGGACTATGACAAGATCCGCGCCCTGCCCGGCATTGGCGACTATACCGCCGGCGCGATCTGCTCCATCTGCTTCGGCCTGCCCACGCCCGCCGTCGACGGCAATGTCCTCCGCGTCGTCTCCCGCCTGACCGCGGACGAGCGCCCCGTCACGCAACCCGCAGTCAAAAAGGACTATACCGCCGCCCTCGCGGAGATCTACCCCACCGGGCAGTGTGCCGAGACGACGCAGGCCCTCATGGAGCTTGGCGCGACGATCTGCGCGCCGAACGGCGCGCCGCATTGCGATCTTTGCCCGGTCGCGGCCTTCTGCCGGAGCCGGGAAGCGGAACTCTGGCGGACCATCCCGGTCAAAGAAGCGAAAAAGCCCCGCCGCGCGGAGCAGAAAACGGTTTTTCTCCTGACCTGCGGCGACCGTACCGCCGTCCGCAAGCGCCCTGCAAAGGGCCTGCTCGCGGGGCTCTGGGAGCTGCCGAACGTCGACGGCTTTCTGGAGCCGCAGCCCGCGCTGGAGCTGCTCGAAACCTGGGGCCTCCGGCCCGCGGAGCTGAAAAAGCAGCTGGAAAAGCAGCATATCTTCACGCACATCACATGGCAGCTGCGCTGCTACTACGTCGAGGTCAACGCCCCGGACGGCGGCCTCACGTGGGTCGACGCCGCCCGCTTCGACCGCGACATCTCCCTCCCCACCGCTTTCCGCCAGTTCTGGGAAAGTCCATAACCCACAACAAAAGGCCCCCTCTACGAAGAGGGGGCTGTCATGCGAAGCATGACTGGGGGAGAACTCTCTCAATGCGCAAAATATCCCCGGTTTCCATCGGAAACCGGGGATATTTGCTATGCAAAAGCATAGCAAATTAAGAAATGTGCCATTTCCTCGCCCCTGCGGGGCAACCGGAAATGATGCACAAAA
>CAJMLC010000037.1 GCA_905214155.1 uncultured bacterium
GGAACCGAGGCGGAGCATAACGCTTGACCCGCATCTATAAAAACAGGATGAACCTACTTTTACCAGAGAATGAGCACGGCGAATGATGGAGCGAAAAACCTTCACTGAGGTGACATCACCTAAATCCATCGTGTCTGCCAATTCCACCACGGGCGCATATTTCGCACCCGGCGGGCGCGGAAGTATTTTATCATACCGGAAAAACCTTGTCAACAGCGGCCATGGGATGCGCCCGCCGCAGATGGGGCGCGGCGGGCGCTGGGAACGGATCTCCTCTATTCGGCCATCGGGGTTTCACTTATGCCTGCGCATCCTCGCCGGCCTCCATTTTCGCGATCAGCCGCTTCGCGTTGGCCAGACCGTGGACAACGCCGATGCGCACTGTCTTGTCTCCAACGGTCAGCTCCGCCGCGCGGATGCCGTCTGTGCCGCGCAGGCCGGAATAGGCGATGGCCTGCAGCGTATTTTTCGATTCGCTCTCCATCACGCGCCGTGCCACGGCCTCTGCCACGCCGCCGGTCGTGCCGAAGATGACGCCCGCGCCGGCGCCCAGACCAAACGGCATGTCTGGCGCTTCGCCCTGCAGCTCGCCGAAGCGGATGCCCGCTTCCATCCGGCGGAGGAATTCCGCCGTCTCTTCCATGACGGTCATATCGGCGGCGAACGTCATGTCATAGACCTCGTCCGCGCCCATCAGCCGCAGCGACGCGACCAGCTTGTCGAGCACATTCGTGCCCGGCTTCATGCCGAACGCCTCGCCCAGCGCCACGCGCACCGCCGGCGCAATCTGCACGACGACGCGCAGCGCCGGATCATGCAGCGCGTGCCACGCGCGCTCCACCTCGTTGCGCACCGTGATCGCGCCCGTCAGGCAGACGGCGGCGCACTGGCCGCAACTGATGCAGTGCGTCTCGCTCAGCTCCCGATCGAGCGCAGGCATGACCTGCACGTTGCTCCCGCGATACGCGAAGTTCAGAATGCCCATGCTCTGCAGCTCATCGCACACGCGGATGCAGTCGCCGCAGAGGATGCACTTGTTCGGGTCGCAGACGACCGCGGGGCTCGACCAGTCTTTGTCATAATGCGGCCGCGTGTCCTCAAACGGGATGTTGTACACGCCGAACCGCCGCGCCAGCTCCTGCAAGCGGCAATGCCCGCTCTTTTCGCAGACGGTACAGTCGCGGCAGTGCGACGAGAGCATCAGCGACAGGATCATCCACCGGTGCTTCAGCAGCCGGTCGGTATTCGTCCGGATGCGCAGACCGTCGCGCGGCTCCATCGAGCAGGAGGCGTCGGTATTGCCGTTCGTCTCAAGGACGACGCGCCGCTGCTTTTTGTAGAACGGGATGTCGTCGTGGTGCGCATAGGCCTTGCCGTCCAGCTTGTAGAGCAGCCGGTCGATGACCTCGCCGTGCAGGATCGTCTTTTCCAAAATCTCTTCGCAGTCCTCGGGATGGACGTGCGTATAGAGGATGCCCTCCGGCCGGATCTCGACCAGCGGCCCCATCTCGCAGTAGCCCTGACAGCCGCTGCGCTTGAAATGGAGCGTATCGTGGCCGCCCTCTTCACGCAGCGCCACGCGCATCTTCAGCCCGCACTCGGCGCAGAGCGCCGTCAGCTTCTCGTAGACCTTCATCGATCCGCCCGCGATGCAGCCCGTGCCCGCGCAGACCAGGATCCCGCGGTCCTCCGCGGCCAGCCAGGCCTGTGCCTGCGCACGTCTCGCGGTCAGCTCCGCTCTCGTTGCGATCTTCATTCCGCGGCCACCTCCTTTGCGCAGATCTCATCCAGCAGGGCAGCGCCTTGTCCGGATCCATCTTCGCGTGGACCTCGCCGTCGATCATCATGACCGGGGGCCAGACCGCCCGCGCCGAGACATGCGACCGTCTCCAGCGTGAAGATGCCGTCGTCCGTTGTCTTGTGCTTGCCGGTCAGACCCAGATGGGCCCGGACGGCGTCATAGATCGGCTGGGATTTCCGGACATGACATGCCGTACCGTTGCAGACCTTGACGATGTGCTTGCCTTTGGCCTCGAGCGAGAAGTTCTCGAAGAAGGTCGCCGCACCGTACACCTTGGCGATCGTGATGCCAAGCTCGCCCGCGATCAGCTCCAGATTGCTCTGGCTGAGATAGCTGTACTCCGCCTGAACATCCTGAAGGATCGCGATCAGCGCAGCCTGGCTGCGCCCATGGTTGTCAATGATCTGCATGACCTTTGCGCGTTGCGCTTCGTTTATTTTCCAGTTTCCCCCTTATCTTACGGATTTTCCGCATCGGCTCCCGCCGATAAAAAGAGCCGCGCCTTGGGATCTGCGCGGCCATCGATAACAGAATTGGCCGTGCGGAGCCGGCCATCTAATTTTCGCTCTCTGTTATATTGTATATAATAAATTTTAACAAAAAATCAATGTTCTTTTTATACAATATGCACCAAGTTTTTGTGCAAAAAAGAAGTTTTTGTCATTTGTTCCAACTTCCTGCTGCGCTTTCCGCGTCCGCGGAGCGCAAAAACCCGGCAGAACCATGTTCTGCCGGGCTGCAGTCGTTTTACGGATCCTCACGCGAAATGTATGCTTCCTCTGCCATCCGCTGCGCGTCCATCAGGCTCGCACGCAGCTCCTCCAGCATCTGCTCGACGCGCGTCATCGTGCGAAACAGGATCAGATATTCTTGTGTGATCTCAGACATTTTTCCTCGCCTCCCGGCTATGTATGATCTCCTCCGGAGCTTTTACGCTTCCCCTTCGGCGCCTTCATCATATCCGATCCGCGCTGCAAATGCCGTCGAAACACGTCGCTGCTGTTCAGAAATCGTAAATTTTTTTCGAACCGGCGCACAATGCGTCAGCTGACCGGTGCCTGCGCCCGGTCAGCCCTGCCGCTTTTCAGAGCATTCCCCGCTCGAGCATCAGCTTCGCGCGCAGCGCCGCGGCCTGCGTCTTCGCATCCGGGATCTCCCCGGCCAGCACCTTGTCCACCAGCTCGTCCAGCGTCATCCGGAACACGTTCAGAAATTCATCCTCATCCAGTTCCCGCGCGCCGAACGTCAGCCCGCGCGCCAGATACATGTAGATCCGCTCCGTCGAATACGCGCCCGTCGGGCAGAACAGCCCCAGCGCGTGCCATTCCGCCGCCGTCGCGCCGGTCTCCTCGCGCAGCTCGCGCTTCGCCGCCTCGAGCGGATCCTCGTCCGGCGCGTCCAGCTTCCCCGCCGGGATCTCGGTGATCACCTCGCGCAGCGGATAGCGGTACTGCCGCTCGAGCAGCACGTCGCCGTTCTCCAGCAGCGGGATGATGCACACCGCGCCATAGTGGATGTTATATTCGCGCGTGGCCGTTTTGCCGTTCGGCAGGCGCACCGTGTCCCGCCGGATGTGCAGCAGCGCCCCGTCGTATTTCACTTCCGAGCTGAGCTCGGTCTCCTCCAGATGTTCAAATCGTTCCATGGTCCATGCCTCCGCTTCCCGGAAAATTTTTCTTGTGTTTTTTCTGCCACGCCGGACAAACTATCCCCAGAGAGAACGTGTGCCGGCCCCGGCAGGATCCATATTCTGCATTGTGCTCGAAAAAGGACGCTTTTTCAAGATCTTTTTGGGATCTCTTCTTCAGAGCTTCCATCAGGGAACGGCATCCGCGGCCCTTCCGTGCCGACAGGCCCTTCGCCGCCCGGCGGCGACGAGCGCACCGCGTTTTTCGCCGGAGCGGTGGCGGCTCGGAACATCCGGGTCTCCTCGTTTCTTGACTGAAACACCCGGAGCTCACCCGCGGCCGTTCCCTCTGTCCAGCCGTTCCGTACCCGGAAAGAAGGCTGATACCCGGCGGGAGGCCGGGGCGGTCCGCCGCCCCGGCCTTTTGTGTTAGGCAGCAGCACATCGTTCCGCTTCGGCGGAAAGGCCCCCTCCTGGTAGAGGGGGCTGTCATGCGAAAGCATGACTGGGGGAGTTTTCTTCTCCCCCCTGATTGCCTTCGGCAATCTGTCCCCCCCTCTACGATGAGGGGGGCTTTCCGCCGAAGCGGAACACGAATTCACTCCCCCGATCTTGTATCCACGCCATTGAAGGCTTCGGTGTCTATGGTGATGATCGCATGATAGCGCTTCCCATCTGCGCTCAGCGCCTGTTCCAGCCCTCGCTTGAGTTCTCCCGCCTTTGCCTCGAGATCAAACGGCACGACCAGATCAAAGATCACGTTCGTATGCCCGCTCCCGCGCACGACGCGGAAATCGTGGATGGTCAGCCGTTCATCCTGCTCCGTCAGATATTCGAGCACCCGGCCGCGCAGCGCATTGCGCTCTGCGTCGTCGGTCACGATCGGGTCGCAGTGGAGCACGAGGTCGACGCGCAGCTTCGCCCGGACGTCGCGCTCGATGTCGTCGAGCAGCTCATGCGCGTCCAGAATGTCCATCCGGTAGTCCACCTCGGCATGCGCGCTGGCGAAGCGCCGCCCCGGCCCATAGTCATGCACCATCAGGTCGTGCAGGCCGAGGATGCCGTCGTAGCCCCGGATCTCCGATGCGATCGCCTGGACGAGCGATTCGTCGGGCGCGGCCCCGAGCAGCGGATCGATCGTGTCCTTCGCGATCGACACGCCGGACCACAGGATGAACAGCGCCACAAGCAGACCGACATATCCGTCCAGCCGCAGTCCCGTTGCCACAGAAAGTGCCGCGCACAGCAACACCGCAGCCGTTGTAATGACGTCGTTCCGGCTGTCTGCCGCCGTCGCCATCAGCGCCGGAGAGCTGATCTTTTGGCCGAGCGTCCGGTTGAAGTGTGCCAGCCAGAGCTTCACCAGGATCGACGCCAGCAGCACAAGGATCGTCGCCGCCGTGCATTCCACATTCGCCGGGTGGATGATCTTGCTGACGGACGTTTTCACCAGCTCCACGCCGATCAATAAGATCATTGCCGCCACGGCCAGCCCCGCCAGATATTCGATCCGGTGGTGGCCGAAGGGGTGCCCGCCGTCGGCGGGCCGCGCCGCGAGGCGGAAGCCGATCAGCGTCACGATGGAGCTGGAGGCGTCCGAGAGATTGTTGACCGCGTCCGCCGTGATGGCGACGCTGCCGGTCAGCGTGCCGAGCAGGAATTTCCCCACAAACAGCAGCACGTTGCACACGACGCCCACGATCCCGGCCAACCGTCCATACGCTTCGCGCACAGCGGGGTCTTCGGTATTCTGCGCGCCGCGCACCAGCCGCCGCACCAGAAATTCCGTCATCGATTCATGTCCTCCGTTGGCCTCGCCATGGTTTTTTGCAGCATGCGGATATCCTTGCCGCTGAATTTATAGAGCGCATACGCGCCGAGCAGGCGCGAGGCGATCTGCGCGGAATAGCGCCGGTCGAGCTCACCGACTGGCAGATTCGTTGAAACGATCGTCGCCCGGCCCTCCATCAGGCGCGTGTTGACGACCTGATAGAGCGCCGCGATCGTAAACTGCGTTGTCATCTCCGTCCCGAGATCGTCGAGGATCAGAAGATCGCACGCGAGATATTTCCGCGTCACGTCCTCGCCCTCGTGCGGGCGGAACTTCTGCTGCTCGAAATCTGCGAACAGCCTCTCTGCCGATACATAGCAGACCGAATAGCCACGGTCGGCCACAGCCCGCGCGATGCAGGCGGACAGGAACGTCTTGCCAAGGCCGGTCGCGCCCGAGAACAGCAGCGACCGCGCCCCCGGCGCGAAGCTCTGCGCATAGCGCACCGCCCGCTCGTAGACCTTTTTCATAATCTCGCGCGGGCTCGTCCCGAGGTCGGGATCGTATTCCGCCGGATAATAGTCCAGCCGGAAGCGGTCGAAGCTCTCGCGGCCCGCACCGAGCAGCGAGGAAAGCTCCTTCTTCTGCTCCTGCCGGCAGAGCTCCGCCAGACATTCGCACATCCGCGCGCCGAGATAGCCGCTCCCGCCGCAGCGCGGGCAGACGGCTGTCTGCTCCAGATCGTCGGGGTCGACGCCTTCAGATTCCAGGATCCAGTCCCGTTCCTGCTGGAGCCGGAGGTTTTCGTCCTTCAGCTGGCGGATGGTCTCGCTCGGGTCCTCGCCCGCACGGAACGCCGCCGCGCAGACCTTCGCGGCGGTCTTCTGCAATTCGAGGTCGATCTGCCGCAGACGCGGCAGCCGCTCGTAGATCGCGCCGATGCGCGCGGCGTCGTCCTGTGCGTTCTGTTCGCGCGCGGCGGCAAGGCGCGCCTTTGCGCGCGCAAGGATCGCGGCGGAATATGCCATGTCAGTCCTCCTCCTGCATCATGCGGGCGATGGCCTCGCGCTCCAGCTCGGTCAGCTTGTCGCCGTGCCGCTGTACGCCGTAGCCCGGCTTGGCGGCCTTCGCCGGCTGGCGGTCGCCCGCGTCGATCTGCGCGAGCGTCGTGAAGCCCTGTTCGTGCCAGCTCTTCAAGATCGAGTTCAGATACGGCCATTTCAGGCCGCCTGTGTTCATGCACGTCTTCTCATAGGCCAGCTGGATCTCCTTCTCGCCGAAGCCCCAGCTGAGCCACGTCACCACAAATTTTTCCTCGCCGGCCGTCAGCCGCCGCTCGCCGATGCCGAGCAGCCGCCGTACGCGGCCGATGCCGTTCTGCAGCTGCAGCTGCTGCTGCATATAGGCTGCGGCCTGCTCCATCGTCTCGATGCCGAGGTCGGCCCAGCGGTACGCCTCCTTCTCGATCGTCCGGATGGACGGCATCCGCGTCACACCCCTCGCGTGTCCGCGCTGGATGCAGTAGCTGATGAGGATCGAGATGACCTCCGGCGAGAGGCCGAGATAGCGGTAGATGCAGAGCAGAATTTTCAGCTCTTCTGTGGACAGGATGCGGCCCAGCCGCCGCTGCGCCTCGCCCACCATGCTCGGGAATTCCGGTCCCGCGTGATATTCGCGCGTGACGTCCTCCTCGGTGTAGTGCGGCGCCTCCGCCGGGGCGAAGAAGCGCTTCGCCTCCTCCTGCCAGAGGCCCATCTGCTGTAAGGTCGCCGCCGCGAGGTCATAGCGCGTCTGCGTCATGCGCAGCCGTTCCATCGCCTCCGCGCGCGGCAGGCCGAACTGTTCATATAAGTAAAGCAGCGCTGCGTCGCCGTTTGCGGCGGCGAGCAGCTTCCGGACGTCCTGCCCGGGCAGTTTCAAGGCTTCCGTCTCCAAGCGAACGCCCCCTCTCTCCAATTTTGCATATCAGTCGAAGTCGAAGGCCAGCCAGATCGGTGCAGTCTTTTTGTCCCCGTCCAGCCATTTGGCCATGCAGCCCATCGTGCCGTGCCCCGGCGTTTTCACCGGATACTGCCCCGCGCCGAGCGCCGCAGCCAGCGCCGGGAGCATCCGCGCGTCCGGGAGCAGTTCTTCCACGAGCTGCCCCGCGCGGCGCACCGCCGCGCAGCCGAGCGCATAGCCCTGCTCCAGCCGGTAAAAGTCCAGATCTTCGGCTGCGTAGTCCAGCTGCGCCTTCGAATACCGCGCGTGCGGCACGTCAAAGAGTAGCGTTTCGCGCAGGCCCGCGTATTCCTGCGGCGTGACCACAGCCGCCGCGCCCTGCGGCGCGTCGATACGGAGCGTCTGCATGGTGCAGCTGTCCTGCCGCACATAGCCCATCGTCTCATAATAGGCCGCGAGCTTTTCCGTCTCCGGGACGAGCAGCAGGCAGGAGACATACCGCTTCCGCAGCGTTTTTTCCGCGAACTCCATCAGGCTCCGGCAGACGCCGCGCCCGCGGAACGCCTCGTCTGTCGCGACAGCATAGAGGTAGGCGGCCTTCTGCGTCTCCTCGCCGTGCGCCAGTGTCACCGGCAGCGCGAAAAGCATCGCAATGACCGCGCCGTCTTCCTCTGCGCAGAAGCCCGTCGCCTCGGGATAAACGGTCTTAAAAAAACTGTCGATCTCCGCGTCCGTGTCGCCGAACGCCTGCTTCCAGAGCGCTTTCAGCGCCGGAATATCATCCGGCCCGGTCTTTCTCGTCCGCATCAGAAGCCTCCTTGCAGGTCGGCGGTGCATTTTTCGAGCAGCAGCGTCGGCTGGTAGGATTCCTTCGCCTTGCGCAGACCCGGCTCGCCCATGTCGTCCTCACGGTTCAAAAATTCCAGTTCCGGGTATTTTTCCGCGATATGGCGCGAAAATTCGCGGTTGATCATCGTATACGCGCCCTGCACGTCGGCAAAGGCCTTTTCAAAGCAGACGTCGTAATACGTCCGGTTCATCCGATAGCCCATCGAGAAGCCGAGCACCTGCTCGCCGTCCAGCAGCATCAAGCCGTCCATGCCGATGGCCGCAAAATGCTCGAACGCCTTGGCGATGGCCTTCTTCTCGCTCTGAATTTCATAATTTTCCGGGTGGTTTTGGTACCAAAGGGCCACCATTTCCCGGCATTTTTCAATGTTCTCCGCCGTGATGACCTCGGTATGCCAGTCCGGGTGCTCTGACTCAAAACGATGGCAGTGGTTGCGCTTGGATTGCAGCTTTTTGCCGCGCAGCTCGGTCAGCTCTTCGACGGTGTAGATATAGTCGAACGAATCGCGGTACGGCGTGAACCGGAAGCGGCCCGGATACTGTTCCTCCAGAAATGCCTGGGCCTCCGCCGTCACGCCGCGGAAGCGCGTCAGGCCGCCGCGCCGCAGGCTGTCGTCCAGCACCGCGTCCACCGCCGCGCGCAGATCCCCCTGTCCGGCGGGGAAGAGATAGATGTTGCGCCCCTCCCAGTGCAGATACTGCGTGACGAAATCGCCCACGCGGCCGACCTGGCCGTAGTAATTCGTCCAGAAGAGCATACTCGTAAACGTATAGTCCGCGCCCGGCTTGTTGGCCGCGTGGAGGATCGGCTCGATCCAGTGCTGGTCGCGGACGGTGATGTCATGAAAATCGATCATAAAAACCTCTCGTTTTCTGTTATGTCAGTCTTATATAGTATACCACTTCCGTCAATGCTTTTCCACAGAAAAAATCATTTGCATTTTTGACCGTGATTTGCTAAAATAAGGCCGTTGTGTAGCAAATGTGCGTAAGTCCAAACGGACTTACGCACTATTTTTTTCGCTTATGGAGGTAATTATGGAAGAAAAACAGGACTTTTTGGGGACGGCCCCGCTCGGGAGGCTGATGCGGAGCTTCGCCGTGCCGTGTACGATCTCGCTGCTCGTCGGGGCGCTTTACAACATCGTCGACCAGATCTTCATCGGCTGGGGCGTGGGGTATCTCGGCAACGGCGCGACGAGCGTCGTCTTCCCGCTGACGGTGCTGGCGCTCGGCCTCGCGGTCATGATTGGCGACGGCGCGTGCAGCTTCGTGTCCATCTGCTTCGGCAAGCAGAACGCAAAGGACGCAAACCGCGCCGTCGGCAATGCGGTGACGCTCAGCGTGCTGGTCGGAATTGTCATGATGGTGCTCTATTACATGTTCCGTGATCCGCTGCTTGCGCTGTTCGGCGCGACGGAGGCGAATCTGCCTTACGCGCAGGACTATTTCGCGTGGATCGCGGCGGGCATCCCGATCTATGTCTTCGGGCAGGCTGCCAATCCGATCATCCGCGCAGACGGCAGCCCGAAGTTCGCGATGGGCTGTATGCTGGCCGGTGCGGTCACGAATGTCATCGGCGATCCGATCGCCATTTTCGTCTTCCGCGGCGGCGTGGTGGGCGCGGCGATCGCGACGGTGCTCGGGCAGCTCGTCACGGCGGGGATGAGCGTGTGGTATCTCTGTCATACGAAGGTTTTGAAGTTTGAAAAGGCGGATTTCGGCCTTTCCGGCCGCATTCTCGGCAAATTCCTGCCGCTCGGCCTGTGCAGCTTCCTCGCGCAGATCTCGTTGGTCATCGCGATGGCCGCGACGAACTCGATGCTCGTGAAATACGGGGCGCAATCGGAATTCGGCGCGGACATCCCGCTCACGGTGCTCGGCATCGTGATGAAGGTCTTCCAGATCATCATCGCCATCACGATCGGCATGTCCGCCGGGTGCATCCCGATCGTCGGCTATAACTACGGGGCCAAGCGATTTGACCGCTGCCGCGGCGTGCTCTGGCGGCTGATGGCGGCGGAATTCATGCTTGGCACGGTGTCGCTCGTCATCACGCAGTGCTTCCCGCTTCAGCTCATCAGCATTTTCGGCTCGGAGGATGCGCTCTACGAGCAGTTCGCCGTGCTGGCCTTCCGCATCTATCTCTGTATGCTCCCGCTCGCCACGGTCAACAAGGCCGCGTTCATCTTCATGCAGGCGCTGGGCCGCCCGGTGGAATCGGCGGGGCTGTCGTTCTTCCGGGAGGTATTGCTGGCTGTGCCGCTCGTGATGCTGCTGCCGCGCGCGTTTGGACTCATGGGCGTGCTCTATTCCATGCCCGCCGCCGACATCCTCACATTCCTCGCCTCGCTCTATATCCTGCTCCGCACCGACCGGCAGCTGAAACGCGCCGTATAACAACCGCCCGGCCCCATGTTGGGGCCGGGCGGTTTGCATGTTACGCGATCTCCGTGACCTTGTAGTCCTGATCCTCGACGGCCTTTTTCAGCACCGCGTCCTCGACCGGGGCGCTCAGCGTGACGACCGCAGTTCCTGCTTCGTGGCTGACCTTCGCCTCGGCCACGCCCTCGACGGCCTCCAGCACCTTTTTCACTCTGGCCTCGCAGTGGCCGCACATCATACCGGTGATCTTCAGGGTCTTTTCCATTTCGTTTTTCTCCTTTTCTTCGTGTTTTTTCGAATGTTTGACATGTTTATGGTCGTGCCGCACGTCGCGCAGCTTGAACAGGTTCAGCCGCAGCGCGTTCGACACCACGCAGAAGCTGGACAGACTCATCGCCGCCGCGCCGAACATCGGGTTCAGCGTCAGGCCCAGCGGGATGAACACGCCCGCCGCCAGCGGAATGCCGATCGTGTTGTAGAAGAACGCCCAGAACAGGTTTTGATGGATGTTGCGGAGCGTTGCGCGGCTGAGCCGGATGGCTGCCGGGACATCGGACAGGCGGCTCTTCATCAGTACCACGTCCGCCGCGTCGATGGCGACGTCCGTGCCCGCGCCGATGGCGACGCCGATGTCCGCCCGCGTGAGCGCCGGGGCGTCGTTGATCCCGTCGCCGACCATGGCGACCTTGCCCTCCGTCTTCAGCTTGCGGATCTCGCGCTCCTTGCCGTCCGGCAGAACGCCCGCGATCACCCGGTCGACGCCCGCCTGCGCGCCGATGGCCTTCGCCGTGCGCCCGTTGTCGCCCGTGATCATCACGACGCGGATGCCCATGTTCTGCAGCTCCCGCACGGCCTGCGGGCTGTCTTCCTTGATGACGTCCGCCACGGCGACCACGCCGAGCAGCTTCCCGTCATAGCTGAACCAGAGCGGCGTTTTGCCCGCCTCCGCCAGCTGCGCGGCCCGGGCCTTCATCTCCGGTGAGACCGGTGCGGTCGTGCCGATGAACGTATCGTTGCCGCCGCAGAGGGCCTTGCCGTCGAGCCGTGCCGTCAGGCCGTTGCCGGGCAGGGCCTGGAAATCGGCCACTTCTTCCGCGCTGACGTTCTGTTCTTTTGCATATTCCAGGATTGCTTTCGCGAGCGGATGCTCGCTCCTGCGCTCGAGCGTATTCGCAAGGCGCAGCAGCTCCTCCGCCGGGATGCCCTCCGCCGGGAGGATGTCCGTCACCTTCGGTTCGCCGGAGGTGATCGTGCCGGTCTTGTCGAGGGCGACAATTTCGATGCGGCCCGTCTCCTCGAGGGACGCCGCCGTCTTGAACAGGATGCCGTTTTTCGCGCCGAGGCCGCTGCCCACCATGATGGCGACCGGCGTCGCGAAGCCGAGCGCACACGGGCAGCTGATGACGAGCACCGAAATGCCGCGCGCCAGCGCGTAGCCGACCGGCTTCCCGATCAGGAGCCACACGATCGTTGTCACGAGGGCAATCCCGATGACCGCCGGGACGAACACGCCGGAGACCTTATCCGCGATCTTCGCGATCGGCGCCTTCGTCGCCGCCGCGTCGGAGACCATCTGGATGATCTGCGAGAGCGTCGTGTCCTCGCCGACGCGCGTTGCGCGGCAGCGCAAAAATCCGGACTGGTTGACCGTCGCCGCCGAGACCGCGTCGCCGGGCGCCTTGTCCGTCGGGACGCTCTCGCCGGTCAGCGCCGATTCGTTGACCGCGCTCATGCCCTCGAGCACCACACCGTCCACCGGGATACTCTCGCCCGGCCGCACGACGAAGACATCGTCCTTTGCCACCTGCTCGACCGGGACCGCGACCTCCTGCTCGTCGCGGATAACCGTCGCGGTTTTCGGCGCGAGCTTCATCAGGCTTTTCAGCGCATCCGTCGTCTTGCCCTTCGATCGCGCTTCGAGCATTTTACCGACCGTAATCAGCGTCAGAATCATCGCCGCGGACTCAAAATAGAAGTCCATCATGTAATCCATGACCGCATCCATGTCGCCGCGCACCTGCGCGCCGGTCATCGCAAACAGCGCATAGGTACTGTACGCGAACGCCGCTGTCGCGCCGAGGGCGACCAGCGTGTCCATGTTCGGCGCGCGGTGCCACAGGCTCTTGAAGCCGCTGATGAAGAATTTCTGGTTGATGACCATGATGATGACCGTCAGCAGCAGCTGCGTCAGGCCCATCGCCACATGGTTATCATCATAGAAATGCGGCAGCGGCCAGCCCCACATCATGTGCCCCATCGAGAAATACATCAGGACGATCAGAAAGCCGACCGACCAGATGAGCCGCCGCTTCAGCGCCGGCGTTGCGTGGTCTTCCAGCGCCTTTTCGTTCTCCGCCATGCTCGCGGCCTGCTTCGCCGCGCCCTTTTCGCTCGCGCCATAACCCGCCTCCTGCACCGCACGGATGACGGTCTCCGGCGACGCCGTGCCCTCGACGCCCATCGAGTTTGTCAGCAGGCTGACCGAGCAGCTCGTCACGCCCGGCACCTTGCCGACCGCCTTTTCGACCCGCGCAGAACAAGCTGCGCAGCTCATTCCAGTTACATTGTACTGTTTCATTGTCTTCACCTCGCTTTTCGGCGGATCTTTTCCGCCAGAAGTTCGTTGCGCGGGCTAGACGTACGCGCTGTACGCCGTCGCCCTTGCGCCTGCTTCTGACGAAAAATCTCTCACCGAGGAATTCCCACTTTGTATTATTGCCCGAAATCCTGTTACTTCATCAATTTCTGGAGCGTACAGACCAGCTCGTCGATCGTCTCGTCGTGCCCCTCGCGGATGTCCTGCGCCACGCACGTCCGCAAGTGGTTGGCCAGCAGCTCCTTGTTGAACGCATTCAGCGCTGCGTTCGCCGCCGCGCTCTGCACCAGAATATCGGGACAGTATGCCCCGTTTTCCACCATCGCGCGGATGCCGCGGATCTGCCCTTCGATGCGGCTGAGCCGGTTGATGAGCTTTTTATATTCCTCCGGGCTGCGCTCCTTGCGCCGCGCGGAGCAGTGACAGCAGTCGTGCTTTTCCATGTTCTCGCCTCCGTTTCAGATACCCCATCGGGGTATCTTCACTATATACCCCCATAGGGTATTTGTCAAGCCCTTTTTCCCCA